>CAYSXD010000172.1:0-5228 GCA_964434925.1 uncultured Spirochaetaceae bacterium | reverse complement strand
ACCACAAAGCATAAAGTGTGCCAAAATAGTAAAAAATTGTAACATGTTATTATACAAGTAATTAACCATGATGTCCTTTTCATCTTCTCAAATTAATTTTTTATATAGTGCGTAAAAAAGATACACAGTGTCAAAAAGATGAAATAGGTGTGTAAAAAAGACACTATTCCTGTAACTGTCGCACCTTTCAGGGCAACTATAATGGTTAATGTTCCGGTACCACTATTGAAATCGTTTTCTGCTGCTCAGAATCATGATATTTTTTAGATCAATTATACTGTCGGCACTCTGCCACTTTTCCTTAAAATCCTTCTGCCCCACCAGGGTGGCAATGGATGCAAGTGCTTTTAAATGCAAGAGCCTTTTCTCTTTTGTACCACCGAGAAGAAATATAGCTTTAACGGTATTTTCTTCTTTCGTAAATCTGATTCCCTTTTTACATCTTATTATTGTTAAAAACATCTTATTATCTCCATCAATAATAACATGCGGAATAGCTAAAAAATTCGAGACGGCTGTATTTGATTCTTTCTGCCTTTCCATGAAGAGAGAAGTAAGTTTTCCTTCAGCCATATTAATTTCATTTGCTATATCCTTTGTAACCATATTCAGCATATCTTCAAAACCCAAAGGCCCTTCAATGTCTATAATCTTCGCCTTTTTAACCAATATGTCAAAGTTATCCTGCTCGATGTTGTCCCTGCTAACAAGTATTTCTCTCAACTCATCTTCGAGGATACTTTCCGTTAATTTACGGTCTGTAATTCTTTTTAACAAATGTATAAGCGCGTATTCTCTTCTTTTTATTTTTCTGCCATAAAACATGTATATGCAGAAACTTATAAACAGGAAAACCAGGCTTATTTCAATTGCTTCCGCCCCAAGATCAAGAATAAAAAAAGTAAATAATCCTATACAAATAATCTGGAGCCAGGGGTAAAATGGTGCTTTAAAACTAGGTTTATAATTTGTAATTCTACTTTCTTTCAATATAATGACTGAGATGTTTGTTAACACGTAGGAAGTTAATATAACGGTTGAAGCTGCTTTTACAAGCATTTCAAAGGGAAGTAATAAGGATACGTAAATTATTATTCCTGTAATTATTATAGAAAACATTGGTGTTTTGAATTTTTTACTGACCGACGCAATTCCATGGGGTAAAAGCCGATCTCTGCTTAAAGCCATTGGATATCGTGAGGCAGACATTATTCCGGCATTGGCAGTAGTAAAGAATGCAAGTAACGAAGCAAGGATTATTATAAGGTATCCGGGTGTTCCCAAAATGTTTCTTGCAGAATCAGCTACAGGTGTCAGTGAATCTTTAAAATCCAGAGGTTTCAGTGTGCCTGTTATAATAAAGGTAATTAAGGTGTAAAAAAGTGTTACAACTACAATTGATGAAATAATACCAAGGGGGATATTTTTTTTTGGATTTATTACCTCCTCGGAAATGTTTGCCACATTTAATAAGCCTCCAAACGAAATAAAAATAAATCCTGCTGTAGTAAATATTTTGTTTATTCCAACTGTTAGAAACGGAGTGAAATTTGAGGGATGAATCATAGGCAGTCCGACAAAAATATAAAGGGACATCAGGGATAGTAAGCCAACAACCATCACGATCTGGAAAATGGCTGCTTCTTTA
Source organism: uncultured Spirochaetaceae bacterium (assembly GCA_964434925.1). Taxonomy (GTDB): domain Bacteria; phylum Spirochaetota; class Spirochaetia; order B11-G9; family B11-G9; genus S145-15. The sequence continues at coordinate 3,580 of CAYSXD010000172.1, read as the reverse complement.
ACGCCTATGATATTGATACTGACAAAAAATAAGCAGAGGAAAATACCGGACAGTAACGGATTAAACCCTGTGTATAAAAAAAGTAGTTCGGTTATACCGAATATTGCGAACGCACTTTTAAGTGATAGTGCAAACCAACCCAAAAAACCTGAAATTGTGCCAATCACAGGCCCAAAAGTTTTATTAATAAAGTAAAAATCACCACCAGCCTTAGGCATTGCCGTCGCGAGTTCAATAACACTGAAAATCCCCAGTAAACCAAGTACCCCGGCTATAAAATATGAAATAAACAGTGCCGGACCCGCCTTTGCAAATGCAAGTCCCGGTAAAATAAATATTCCGGAGCTGATCATTGCGCCGGAAGCAATACTAAAAACTCCCCAAAAAGAAATTCCTTTTTTTAAGTTCATTTAAACTCCTTTCATGGTAGTATATAGTATCAGATCATTAATAGCGAGCTTTTGGAATTTCCTGAATATTTTACCGATCTTATTCAGGCAAGGACATGGTTTGCAGATTTTGTAAATTGGTATAATGATAAACACCGCCATTCGGGAATTGGTTATATTACACCAAATCAAAGACATTCCGGTGAAGGTAACAGCATCATGGAAAAGAGAAATGAGACAATCCGAAAGTCACATTCCGGGTAATTTGGCAATTTATCCACTTTTTTAAAAACTAATGTCTATACCCGGTTATTAAAAACCCCGGGGATCCTTCTGGATTATATATACAGAGCTTACGACAATAAAAATGCCCAGCAGCGTCGCAGTGCCGGGATGTTCACCAAGGAATATAACTGCGAAAATTAAACCAAATACGGGTATAAGTAATTTATATGATGTTGCAGATGTAACGGTCATACGGGTAAGAGCCCTGTTGAATATAAGATAGGTTAGGGAAGTCCCGATAATGCCAAGATATAAAACCAGGATAATGGAAGATGCGGGAAGGTCCAATAACTGCACCGGGCTTTGATTTCGGAAGATATTAAGTATCATAATAAAGAAAGTCCCTGATATCATTGATATCCAGGTAGGTATTATACTTCCATATTTATGTATATATTTCTTTATTAACATACTGTACAGGCTTAAAACCAATGAAGCCCCTACGAGAAGCAGATTTCCAATAACAGCTGTTCCTGCTGTTGCAAAGGTCCTGAAATTGCCATTTGTAACTACCAGAATCATTCCGGTAATTCCAACCAGGACACCCGCTATTTTCCTTTTTGATAATGCTTCAGTAATAAGAATTGGTCCGAGTATAGCGGTAAATATGGGCTGCGTGTTGGTCAGAAGAGCACCGTTTATGGCTGTTGACAGCTTTATACCGTAGAATAGTCCTACTGAAAACAGCGTTATTCCAACAAAACCCAGCATGGACATTGTTAGAACCTCACCAGGTAAAGGTCTCTTTGACTGTTTTCGCATTTCAGAGATAAAGAATGGTGTTAAAGGAATAAATCCCAGAAAATACCGGTAAAAAGAGAGGACAAGGGGATCCATGTCCACTACAATATACTTAATTATAGGATAAAAGGTTGCCCATATAATCATGACACCAATCATAACCAGGGGCATTACAGGTAATCGGGAATGAATTTTGTCTGTCACAGTATCTTCCTGTAGTAATTTGTTCACTTATTAAATATCAATCTATTTAATAAGAGTCAAGAGAAAAAGTTTATGTGTGAGGGGATGCAGGGGAAAGTTTTAAGCCGTTCTCTGCAACGGGGTTATGCCCAATCAATATAGTGATTAAAAACAAAGGATCGATTATTGCTTTGAATAGGATAATTCCCGAAAACGAAAGTTTCAAATTTTTTCCTTGACAGAATTGGATAATGGTATCTATAATTTGTCTTTACGAATTAATTATTTTAAGGAGAAATAAATGCCAAGAATTGTTAAATGTGCGCACATTCAGGCTTCAAATCCTAAACATGATGGCACTGTAGCAGAAATCAAAGAGGCAATGATACAAAAGCATATTCCTCTTATTGAAGAAGCTGGTGAGAAAGAAGTTCAGATCCTCTGTCTACAGGAAATATTTTACGGTCCCTATTTTTGTGCTGAACAGGATGTTAAGTGGTACGAATCGGCGGAACCTGTTCCCGGCCCTACAACAGAACGAATGGCAGAATACGCTAAAAAGTATAATATGGTGATGGTTGTCCCTGTGTATGAAAAAGCTCAGGACGGCGTTTACTATAATACAGCGGCGGTAATAGATGCGGACGGAAGCTACCTTGGAAAGATGAGAAAGATCCAGATTCCTCATACGTGGCCGGGATTCTGGGAGAAATTTTACTTTAAACCCGGAAACCTGGGATTCCCTGTTTTTCAGACTGCCTATGCCAAGGTTGGTATATTTATATGTTACGATAGGCATTTCCCCGAATCGGCACGTTGTCTTGCGTTAAACGGCGCTGAAATTCTCTTTAATCCATCTGCGACGACAGCAGGAAAATCTCAATATCTCTGGGAACTGGAACAACCGGCATCAGCTGTTGCTAACGGAGTTTTTATTGGTGCGAATAATAGAGTCGGTCTTGAGAAGCCCTGGGAATTTGGTGAGTTCTACGGTTCAAGTTATTTTGTAGACCCGCGGGGTAAAATCCTGGTAAAGGGCTCTAAGGATAAAACAGAACTTGTTGTGGCTGATCTTGATCTTGATGTGATTCGTGAAGTTCGGGACGGGTGGCAGTTTTTTAGAGACAGACGGCCCGAGATGTATGGAGAAATATGTAAACTGTAAATGAGACTGAAGGGGCCGAAGGCTGTTTAGGGTAGGAAACAGATAGATAAATTACCCTAATAGTCTACAGGCTAAAGCCTGTACGGCTTCTTTATATATGATTTAAAACAGTAAACAATGGTGAATTTAAGACAGTAGTGGGTGTGTAACACAAAAGCTGCTGCTTAATAGAAATAATGGAGGAAATATGAGCGAAAACGGAAAAACGAGTGGATGGGTTATCTATCCAATGGGAAGTAAGCCTAAAATGGGTCTTGCTTTTCTTCTTGGTCTCCAGCAGTACCTGACGATGTTTGGCGCTACGGTACTTATTCCCTTTATCGTAGGTGGAGCAATGAAGATGCCTCAGGAACAACTGGCATTGCTTATTTCTACGATGTTCTTTGTATCCGGAATTACCACACTGCTTCAGCAGTCTCCCCTTGGGAACAGACTGCCGATCGTACAGGGTGGTACATTCTCATTTTTAGGCCCGATGTTTGCTATTGTTGGGATGGTTGCAGCCAAGAAATTAGGATGGCAGGTTATGATTCAGCAGGTCAGTGCTGCAGTTATGTTTGCTTCTTCCTTTGAAATTATTCTTGGATATACCGGGCTTATGGGACTTATTAAAAAAGCTATCAGCCCTATTGCTATTGCACCGACTATTGCAATGATCGGTCTTGCTCTGTACGGTATAGGAGCTCCCTGGATGGCCGGTAACTGGGTAATCTCTCTGCTTACTCTAACAGCGTTGGTTCTTTATTCGCAGGTTTTTTCAAGAAAATCAAAAGTATTCCTGCTTTTTCCTGTGCTTCTTGCCATTCTTACCGGATGG
>CAYSXD010000171.1:0-5331 GCA_964434925.1 uncultured Spirochaetaceae bacterium | reverse complement strand
TTTTAAAACATCCGCCGTTATTCTCTTTATTACAATTAATTTGATCTGGCTGGTATGTCAGCGCCGGACTGGTCCATCCTGTTAATTATTGCTTTTTGTAATTTATTAATTGCTATATGAACACAAGCCTGCGGCATTATGGTTTTTAGAATATCAATCCCTTCAAAAAAATTATCTAAATTCTCTTCCGCGAGGAAGAGTGAGAGAGATAGATTGTAAATATCTGATTGTACACCGTCTATAATAATGTGTTCGACTTCATCGGGAAGTATTGCCGAGCTTTTGTGACGGGTCGGTATTCCCGATCTTCCGAGGGAGGTAACACCGGTAAAATACAGTATTTCTTCCAGTTTCTCACCAGACAGGTTTTTCCATTCAGGGGCTGCAGCTTTATTAGGTTTAAATTCGGGTGTACCGTCGGATTCTATTATCACTGTTTGAGTAGATATACCGTGGTATTCTGTTTTTTTTATGGATTCAACCGTTCCGTTTACCGTAGAGCAAACAGGACTTGATGTCGATTGATTATCAATACCGATAATCTGCCCGGCAGTAACATAGTCGCTCTTTTTGACAATTGGGATTACTTCATTACCGAATCCCTGCTTTAACGGAATTATTACTTTTTCAGGTATGGTATGAATGACAAGTTTGTCAGACGGTTCGCCTTTAAAGTTTCTGAACACGTATCCGCCTGTAAATTTTCTTTTTTTTATAACCATAACTGCAATATTCCTGTATTCTTAGTAATATTATAATGAAAATTGAGATTTAGCAAGTAAAATTTATAAAATGTGAGAAAATTATAGTAAACAACCATAAATACCGTATAATGAAAAAAAATAACTGAGAAAAGGTTATTATAATTTACAAAAACGATTTGTTGTATTAAACTGAAAGTAAAGGATCATCCATATTTTAAGTGACTCTCATGTCACCTGACTTTTTAAAGGAGGTAAAATGATTGCTTTTAAAGATCTGGAAGATATTCTTAAGCTAGCTATAAAATGGGAGAATAAACTCAAAGATTTTTACGACGTAGCGGAGTTCGCGCTTACTGATAACGAATCAAAAAGAGTGGCGGCCAATTTAAGGGGGAATCTTTTAAAGAACCTTACTATTCTGGAACATATAAATATTGGGGATTACGGAACTACCTCCTGGGTACGGTACGCGTCGGGCCACCGGGAGGAAGAGCTTATACCGGTTAACAGAATAACAAGAGAATCCAAACCGGAAGAAATCTTTCATCAGATTCTTGATTACCAGTCAAAACTCAAAGATTTTTATTCAACAATCCTCAGCAAACTTATTTCCGCTAAACAAAGAGAATTATTTGAATCACTTGTAAAATTTCAGGAGGAACAAATTTTTGAAACAAAAAGCTTTATGAACAGATATCAGCTATGAAAATATAATATGAAGATATCATTTAAAATAGAATCTTCGGAGTACGGCGATCTAAACAGCGTCATTGGCTGGTTTATTATTCTAAGGTGGATAGCATGTGCCGGGGTCTTTTTTACGCTTCTTACCGTTTACTGGTTTTTTCATTACGAGCTGCATTATGGAGTGCTCTTTTTATTTAATGGAATACTTTTTTTAGTTAATCTTGTTTTTACAATACACTATTCAATCCTTAAAGGGGGTAATCTTTCCCGTAAAGAGATGAGTGTCAGTTTTAATCTTCAGGTTTTTTTTGATTATGTATTGTTGTTTTTTCTCATCTATTTTACAGGATTTATGGAAAATCCATTTATATATTTCTTTGTCTTTCATATCATAATGACTGCTTTCATCTTTTCTTCCGGAATTGTATTTTTATACGTTACAGCTCTCATTTCTGTTCTGGTATCAGTTACACTGGCAGAATACTTTGGTCTTATTCCTCATTTTCCTCTTACGATATCCGGCATCTCTTCATATTCCACTCTTTTATTTATCAGGACAGCCGGCATCTGTTCAGCGTTGATTATTGCCGCATATCTCATTAGCAGTATTAAAAAGCGACTGGAAGAAAAGGGTAAAAAGGTAGAGGTGGAACTGGATCACTATAAGAGTCTTGACAGGATTAAATCGGATTTTATTCTTCAGGTTACACATGAACTTCGGGGACCTGTTGCCGCGTTGAAGGGGTTTCACGAGATGGTTTTAAAGGGAATTACCGGTGAAGTAACGCAAAAAACGCGGGACACAATATCAAAAGCAAACAATAGAACAAAAAACCTTCTTACAATTATTGATGAGATGATTGACTACGCGTATATAAAATCTGAAGAAGAGATAAAATTCAACAAAACCCCCGTCATCATCAGGGAGGTGATTGATTACAACCTGGGTCTGTTTCGGGATACGGCAGCGGAAAAGGATATCCGTATTGTTTCCAACTGTCCAAAGAACCTGGTTGTATTCTCAAACAGAGATCTCTTGAATATTATATTAAGTAATCTTATATCAAACTCTCTTAAATATTCCAGAAATTGTACAACTGTCATTGTTAATGCAGAAAAAAACAATAATACGTTCCATTTGATGGTAAAAGATGAAGGAATGGGTATTGACCCAAAAAAAATCCATAAAATATTTGAAGAATTTTACAGATCAAGTGAAGCAAGAGCAATTGAAAAAGACGGTACCGGGCTCGGGCTTGCAATTGTGAAAAAAACCGTTGACTCGTTAAAAGGGAAAATATCAGTTTACTCTGAAATAGAAAGAGGTACTGCGTTTCATATCTATTTTCCCGAAGAATGAAAATTGGGAAAGTATTCCATCGTAATATGGGTTGGTTCAGGACTGTGGTTATCCCTCCTAAGGGATAATAACTATAAATTTGGAGGATGAAATGACAAATAATAGGATTTTAATTATTGATGATGATCTGGATATTCTTGAAACCGCAGGGGCCCTGCTGGAATATGAAGGTTTTGAGATTCATTCCGCGGATACAGTTGAGAGGGGTATAGAGATGATTGAAGAGGTTTTACCGCTTGTTATAATCCTTGATGTCATGTTTCCTGAGAAAAAAACTCTCGGATTTGAAGCGGCTGAAACAATTAAGAATATATATCCAAATATACCTGTATTTCTGGTTACTTCAATAAACAGGGAATATGCTTTTAATTTTACCCAGAATGATGTAAAGGTTGAAGAATTTATTAATAAACCGGTAGATTATGAGAACCTTACAAACCTGATAAAAAAGTATATGTAATCTATTTTCTTTTTTGAATAAGACTTACAGCTCTGTCTTTAATTAGAAAACCTGCAGTATTAATAATCCTTAAAGGGAGCTTGTTTACCGGAAGGTCAAGCTCCTCCTTCTGGCAAAGAGTAGAATTATTTACCCTGTCAATATCTGTTTTAATATTCATCAGCTTTATATCCAGTTCTTTTTTATTCCCCAATTCCAGCTGTGTATCTATAAAACTTATCAATTCCCGTGCCTTTCTCACCCTGCCTTCCACATTTTCCGCCTTTTCCGCGCCAATATGACCGAATTCTCTTTTGATACTGTTAAGCTTTAATGCAGCTTTATACGTAACATCAACAATGTCAGTACGGTTCATCCAGCGGGTTTCATAGCTCAGAATCTGTTTCCAGCTTGGAGAGAGAAGATTTTTTCGATGGTCTTCAAGGGTAAAACAAAACTTTTTATAACCGTATTTTTCGGGTTTTTCAAAAGCAAGACTTCCCGGATCGAGAAAAGGGGCAAGCGGTGAGATGTACAACCTGAGACGTGGATCACCATTAAATTTTTTCAGTAGATGGTGATAGTACCCAATACTCTCCATTACTGAATTTGCGTTCTGACCGGGCATACCAATCATAAAAAACAGATCAACGCGTTCCGCTCCCGATAAGAGAATGTTTTGTATTGAAAATTCGATAGATTCGGGCGAGAAATTTTTTCCGGAATATTTAAGTACTGCAGGATCATGGGACTCAGGCGAAAGTTGTACGGTAAAGTGGCGTATTGCTTCGGCTATCTCTTCCATAAAGCTTCTTTCCACAGGACTGAAAAATTCCAGAATTACCCTGTTTTTTATACCCTGTACGGCATGTAAAAAACGTTTTGCGTAGCCTATTCCACCCTGTCTTATGTCTCCAATAACAAATACCGGTCCCGTGCTGTATCTCTCTATACGGCGAATATCCGAGGCAACAATTTCAGGATCCCTGAAAGAGGGTTTTTGTCTTCCGCAATACTTTCTGTAGGAATAAGCGCTGCCGCCGCAGATAGTACAGTTTTCTGTGCATCCCCTGCAGGTAAGAACAGCCATAATTGGATATTCTTTCCATTTTTGGAAAGGTAGGTTATTCATAAGATTCATGTCACGAATAACAGCATGCATTGAAAATCTGTAATCGATTGAAACATTATTCAGTGTATCAGGAACATGCAACAGGGAATTTACTATCGGTACTCCGTGATTATCTTTCCATGTAAGGTTGCTAATTCTTTCGAGATCATGAGAGTGCTGTCCGGATTCCAGACATTCTATCAAACGGAGCATCGGCTCCTCTGTGGAATCACCGCGCAAAATATAATCAACCTGTGGATATGAGATGAGCTCTTCATGAAAGTATGTTGAAGAAAGCCCCCCAAATATAATCGGAATTTCCGGGTGAATTTTTTTAATCAGTTCTGCTACTTTAAGGGCCCCCTGTGAATGCGGGAGCCAGTGGAGATCTATGCCGAAAGCTGTCGGATTGAGGGACGCAATAAGTTTTTCAACCTTGAAATTTTCATTACCCAGCATACGAACGGCAAGGTTAACAATTTTTACCCTGAAACCGTATCTTTCCAGATATTCTGCGATTGTGGTAAAACCTATCGGATACATATCAAATACAGGGGTTGAAGGTACAAGATCGCTAACCGGTCCCCAGAGTACGGACTTTTTTCGAAAATCATATACGCTCGGAGCATGAATGAGGATAAGGTTGTTTTTTGCCATAAATCATTACCTTCTTAAATAGATCCGCTATAGCAGTTAAACATTGATTTATGACAATTATTTTTCCCGCTGATTAACAGAAAAGAGTCTATCTTAAAAGACATTGCCCCTGAACCAGTAATTATTCGCATTATCCGGCGTAGCTGTGAAGTCCTGATAGCAAAAAGTTTACACCAAAATATGTGAAAATAGTAAAAAGAAAACCCGCGATGGCAATATACGCGGAAAAATTTCCCCGTAATTTTTTAATAAATCTGGAATGAAGATATCCGGTATAGGTAAGAAACGTTATTAAAGCCCACACCTCTTTTGGGTCCCATGACCAGTAAGTGCCCCAGGCAAACTCTGCCCATATCGCACCGAAGATCAGTGC
>CAYSXD010000170.1:1739-5337 GCA_964434925.1 uncultured Spirochaetaceae bacterium | reverse complement strand
TTATTTTTTAAAAAAACTGCATCTATAAGTTTATGTATAAGATTTATGATCACTTCTATATCAATTTTTGGAAATTTCAGACAAATAGATACAGAAGATCCAAAAACAGAAAAAATATCTTCGATTATATCCTCATACAGCTGGTTCAATCCGGCAGCCTCATAATCCAGTTGTAGAGTATCCGGAAATCCCGGAGCAAACCCGCGATATGATTTATCCTTTATTATAAAATCATTTCCTTCCAGAAGAGGAAGGACGGGAATAAGTTCTATGTTCATTGAGCAAGCCTTTTCAGCTAACCTGCTTACCATCTCTTCTGAATAAAATCCTGGAGTTTTAAAATGAAAATTATCTGCCCATGGAAAAAATTCACCAAAATTAATAAAACAATAATGTGCTCCTCCCGAGTGTATTACATCCAGAAGATTAAACAAGGTACTGCTGGATAAAGGATGTTTTGAACAGTCAAAATAAAGTCCCTCTATAGGGCCGGTATCTGATTCCATACTTGTATATTATGTTTTTTCTTACTATTATGCGACATGGATAAGGAGGAGATATGAATAATTTGGAAACAATTTTTAAAAAAATTGCCCTCAAAGCACCTGAAATCTATTTACCGAAAAAAAAAGAATGGATGCGGAACTGGGCTGTTGTTGCCTGTGATCAATACACATCCGAAACTTCATACTGGGAAGAAGTCGGAGAAAAGGTATCTAAAAAACCATCCACACTTCATCTGATCTATCCGGAGTGTTATCTGGGCGAATCTCATCCTGAAGAAAGAATAATGCAAATTAACAGAACAATGGAAAAATATCTGAAAGATGGCACTCTCAGTAAAAATGAACCTTCTTTTTTCCTTGTGGAAAGGAAAACTGCAGCAGGTGTTGTGAGACATGGAATTATTGCAGCATTGGATCTTGAGGCGTACAATTATTCAAAAGGCTCCTCAAGTCTTATACGGGCAACAGAAGGCACCATAGAATCGAGAATTCCACCCAGAAAAAAAATACGGGAAAAAGCTCCTCTTGAACTCCCTCACATCCTCGTGCTTATTGATGATCCGGAAAAAACAGTCATAGAACCTCTTATTTCTAATAAGGAAGCATTTGAAGTTATGTATGATTTTGATTTAATGAAAAATGGTGGTCATTTAAAAGGATTTAAAGTTAATGACAGTAAATCAATCAGTTCGATTGTATCATCACTTCAAAAATTAGCTGATCCTGTTCATTTCAAGAAAAAGTATGGAACTGATGATGTTCTTCTCTACGCGATGGGAGATGGTAATCATTCTCTTGCTACGGCAAAATCAGTATGGGAAGATGTAAAAAAGAAGCTTTCTACTGATCCTGAGTGTATGAAACATCCCTCACGGTGGGCTCTTGTGGAAATTGAGAATATTCATGATGAAGGAATTGTTTTTGAACCAATTCACCGGGTTTTATTTAACTGTCGGTCTGATTTATTTTTCAAAGTATTAAAAGAATCAGGAATATTTCATTTTGAAAAGAAAAACACACTGAACGAAGTAACCTCTTCAATACGAGACCAGAGTTCATCACAAAAAATCGGCTACTGTGACCGGGTAGACACCGGAGTTATTGAACTTAACAGCCCTGATTCTTCTATAGCTGCCGGTTCGCTGCAAAAAATTGTGGAGAATCTCTTGAAACTTGATTCTGGAATTTCGGTGGATTATATTCATGGAGACGAAGAAACCTATAACCTTGGAAAGAAGAAAAATAATATCGGAATTTTTCTCCCTGCAATCAGTAAAGATACTTTTTTCAGAACAATTGTGAAAGATAAAACATTCCCGCGAAAAACATTCTCTATGGGAGAAGCAAACGAAAAAAGGTACTATGTTGAATGCAGAAAAATTATTCCATAAGCAGATTTTCAGGAATATAACAGGCTCCGGATCGAATAATAGTATATGGCTTCGAGGTTACATCCAGTATAGTTGAAGGTTTTCGTTCAGGAAGATCACCTGCGTCAATAAACGCATCAATATCCTTCTCAAACTCACTCAGGATGTCCCTTGCTTTGTATAAATAATGCTGTCCGCTTCTGTTTACACTTGTTGAATAGAGTGGCTGCTGCAGCTTGTCCAGGAGATAATTCAGTATTGAATCAACGGGAAATCTAACTGCTGTTGTCCCCCCCCCTTTATTCTTTACCACAAAAGTGAGGTTACCCGGACAGAGAGTGAGTAATTCTGTTTTAAGGACCTGATTGGTAATTCCGGAAAGCCATTTCTTTTTAATGAGCTGAAGATAATCTTTTTCCGGTTTTCTTTTTTTAATGATATTCAGTCTCTCCCTGACAAGAGGTGCTAATCCAACAAAACCATAAATTGTATCACAGGGTATTACGGCAATACCTCCATGGAGTATTATTTGATACAGTTTAAACTTCTGAGTATCTTCTTCCTGCAGGATAAGCATTTGTTTTCCTTTCTAAGATCACCATGATAAGGAAAAATAATAAACCGGAAAAAAGAGAAAGTGAACGAAGGAATGCTATTGATGAATGGTGCACGGGAAACTCTTTGTACAGACTGCCCAGTGGATATCCCTGATTTTTCAGAGGGTCACCGTTCAACAGGAATACACCTTCATTTTTCCTGTAATATCCAAGTTTCCTGGCTTCCAGAGCAATAAGATCCGGATTATTCTGTAAACTTCTTACCATTCCTTCCAGTTTTTTATTTATTATTTCCATTTTAATTGTATTCTCTCTTATTTTTTCACGGTATACAATCAATGTACGTGTTTCCAAAAAACCTCCGGGGCCGAAAAAAAAGGAAGACCATGTAAAAACCATAAAAGAAAAGTATATACTTATGCTGATTTTAATCCAGAGCTTCATATCTATCATTACGGACATATTACCTATAATCTTGAGTGCAGAAAATACATGGTACTCTATTTATTTTTTTCTTTTTGATTGTTATTTTAAGATATCTCTGATACTTTATAGTATAGAGGTTGTATTCATATAAAATCTTTCATACTTTAATAATATCTGCCGATAATTGAAAATGTGTGAACTGAATATCAGGAGTAGATAATGGCGTCTAATAGTTTAGAAATAAACGAAAAACACGATGAAAAAGAGTTGGAACAGTATGGAGTCTGGGTTAAAGCAGGTCCGGAAGAGATTGAGACAGAAGATACAGAACCCGATTTTTCTCTCAGCGATATTAGTGAAACCGGCATTGAACACAGTATGACCGATGAAGAGGAGGAACTTCTTGGAGATCTTGAAAGTGAATTAACCATAGAGTCTCCTGAAGAACTTAATTTTCATGATACCGAAGATAATCAATCTGCAGAAACGAATGATGTTTTTGATATGCCACTTGATTTTGATGATGAACTTCCAACCTCCGAAATTATAGAACCGGATACTCCAATGCATGCCATAGAGGATCAGCAAATGGATAGTAATAAGGATACTGACAGTACCGTAATTGAACTCGATGAACTTGAACTCGATGAACTTGAACTCGATGAACTTGAACTCGATGAACCGGAACTCGATGAACCGGAACTCGATGAACCGGAACTCGATGAACCGGAACTCGATG
>CAYSXD010000170.1:0-1639 GCA_964434925.1 uncultured Spirochaetaceae bacterium | reverse complement strand
AACTTGAACTCGATGAACTTGAACTTGATGAACCGGAACTTGATGAACTTGAACCCGATGAACCGGATTTAAAGAATCTTGATTCTGATGAAGATGCTTTCATTCGAAATGAAAAAATTTCCACAGAAAAAAATGATGATTCCATACCAATTCCCATGGATTTTGAAGAAGACCTTGATATTAATCTGGATGATGATTTATTAAATACCGATTTTGATGAGACTCTTGATGAGCTCGATATAGATTCTTTTCTAAACGAAGATACTCAGGAAAGTGTTGGTAAAAGTATACCTAAGGATCCTTCTCTTTCTGATTTTGCTGATGATTCACTGGAAGAAATATCCATTGAAGATATCGGTATTGATAGTGATTCAAGTGACGAAAGTACTGACTATAATTCGCCGGACATTAAAAAAGACATTGAATTTGACCTTAAAGAAACGCCAAAAGATTTTTCAGCAGACTTCGATGAAACTGAAAGCATTATCGAAGATCTTACATCGGAAGAAGAAAATTATAACGATCCTGATCTTTCCCAGGCAGTAAATTCTCCCGCTTCCCTTTCAATAAAAGCAGACGACGACCAAATGTCAAACTCTGCAACAGAAGTACTTAAAAAAATTGAAAACGAACTTCTTTCCATTAAAAATGAAATTTTAACTATGAAAAAAGAACTTTCATCCCTGCATTCCTCTCCTGAGACTCCGAAAACCATTAAGGAGCAGTCAGGGGAACCAGGTTTTTTTAATGAAGATGAAGATGAAACCATAGCTTTAACAGGTGATGAGCTGGATAATATACTTAATACAGCTGATATAACGGAAGAGTTGTGCGATAGTACTGAACTTACTGAAAACCAGATTATTACTTCCGTGAAAAATACGGAGGAACTTCTTTCCGACGAACAACTACCGGAAATAATCGAGGAACCTTCTGATGAAATTAGTTTAGAAGAACCAGATTATAATGAAATAACTTTAAATAAAACTCAAACTCAGAAATCAGACGCTAAGCTTATTGATCAACCTGAAATTCTCGATGACCTTTCTCTTGAAGAAAGTTTTACTGAAAACGAAGAGGCGGAAGTTGAAATTGATTTACTTCAACCTGATGATACAGTTGAGCAAGAGGGTAATGTTGATTTCCCTGAAGAACCTGACCTTGTTCCTGAAGTTCCTGATGATCAAAATGTTGAAACAATGCAAATTCCGGAAAAGGCGGACAACGATCTTGAACTATTGGATTCCTTAGAAGTACAAACAGAAGAAGACTCGGAAATGGAACTGTTTTCTGAAGAGCCAACACTGGAAATACCGGATACTGAATTATCCGATAAAGAAGTTTTTATTGAGGACCTTCCTGAACTTGAAGAAATCGGTGATGAGTATGAAGAACCGACTGAACCGACTGAACCAATTGAAAGTTCTGCAATCGATATCGAAGTTCCTGAGCTACAGGAAACCAATACTGTTTTAGACAATATTTCTCTGGATGATGTTGAAGAGATGGATATTGATATGCACCCTGCTGAGCTTCAGACACCTGAAATTGAACCCGATGAAGAGCCTCCTGAAGCTTCTGAACCGCTCGTGGCTTTACCTGAAACTGAAACTAAAACTGAAACTGAAACTGATTCGAC
>CAYSXD010000169.1:0-5467 GCA_964434925.1 uncultured Spirochaetaceae bacterium | reverse complement strand
GTTTGATGATGGGAGGGTCGACAACAACAACAAACCCCTGGAAAGGAACAAAGTTCACAATTACCACGCTTAATGACGTTATGGCCCCTGTTCTTCAAATGATAAATATACTGAATGTTGTTTCTCTTTCGCTGTTCATTATTTTACTTACCATAACAATGGTGGGGCTTTTAAATACGTTTCGGATGGTACTTATAGAACGGACGAGAGAGATTGGAACGCTTCGTGCGATTGGGATGCATAAAAAAGATGTGCGGAATATTTTCTTCTTTGAAGCACTCTTTCTTTCTCTCTCGGGTGCTTTTATTGGGCTTGTTCTTGCTCTTGCAGTTATGGTTGTAGTCGGAGTAATAACCTTTCCGTCCGGATCTTCCATGGGGTTTTTCCTGTTGAATCAACACATTCAGTTTATAACTACTTTTTCAGGTATTGTGAAAGTGGTTCTTATACTTTCCGGAATGACCCTGCTTTCTGTATATCTTCCCGCGCGAAGAGCGGCGCGCCTGCGGGTTGCTGACGCGCTTCGAACACAATATTAATATAAGGAGATTATTATGAGAAAAAAAATAATTTTTATTTTTGCGGCGTTACTTTTTATTACCGGTATGTCGGAACTCAGCGCTCTGACAACAGATACCGCTCATCAATTACTGGCAAAAGTGGATGAGTCAAGGAATTTTAATAATATTGATTTTTCAGCTGTAATGACGATGATTTCTGAAGATCCGGTAAAGGGTGTTGAAAAAATGAAGGTGCAGCAGTTCCGCCGGGATGCAAAGGACATGTTCCTGATGCTTTTTATTGAACCGGAATCTAAAAAAGGGCAGGGATACTTAAGAATTAACGATAACCTCTGGTTCTACGATCCGGAAAGCAGGAAATTTAACCATACTTCCATGAAAGAATCGTTTGGAGGTACAGATGCGAAGCACTCTGATTTCCGGGTGTCAAAACTGGCAGATGATTATAAGGTTAAAAAGGTAACGGAAGGAAAATTAGGAAAGTTTGATGTATATATACTGGATTTAAAAGCGGTGAATGATGAGGTTACCTACCCGAGAGAAAAATTATGGATTACGAAAGGTACTGACCTTCTCTTGAAAGCAGAGGATTACAGTGGAACAGACAGACTTATGCGCACGAGTTATTTTCCTAAATATGCAAAGGTTGATAATAAATATGTCGCGACAGTTATAATTTTTGTTGATGATTTGATCAAAGGGAAGAAGACTCAGATAACTATTACCAATATCTCCACAAAAAAACTTCCCGACAATATTTTTACAAAATCCTATGTGGAAAGGGTAAACAGGTAGGCATGAGATGAAAAACAATATTATTTTTACGGTTATTTTTTTAATGATGATAGCAGAATCTGCTTTTGCTCAAAACAGTAACGATACTATAAATACCAATAACCTTTTTGGAGGTTCCGAAGGTGCTCTTATTGAAAAGCCCGCCGGCAATACAGGTACGAATGATTTTACCACAGATCTGTTGACATCGAAAACAGGGGTTACCATAGGAGGCAGGTATCATTTTAAAGCTGCAGCATCTTTGACTAAGGATGATCTTGAAAATACATCCCTTGATTCGCTCACCGACTCATTCTCCATTGATCTTGGAACAACATTGTCCTTCGATGCCAGGCCGGATGACACTATCCGGGTACTGGGTAAAATGGTAATTGACTATCCATTTACTGCAGCAGTTGATACTACCCGGAAATTTTCTGATGTCTTTCATGTAACAGAGCTTTTTTCCGATTTCAATATAGGAAATAAAATTTTTTTCAGGGCCGGCAAAAGCACGATAAACTGGGGCGTAGGCTATTTTTTCAGCCCGGCTGATCTTTTAAATCTTAGTAAAATAGATCCTGAAAACCCCGATGCAGATCTTGAAGGTCCGGTTTCTGTTAAGATGAATGTTCCGGTTGGACTTAATAATTACTATCTTTATGTTATTGCACCGGAAGGAATAACATCAGCTACCCAGTTGGCTATTGCTCCAAAAGCGGAGTTCGTTATTGGTATTAGTGAGTTGGGAATTGGGGCCTACTATCAGAAGGACCATGCTCCGGCTGCAATGGCTACCTTCACTTCCGGCGCGGGAGATGTTTCTCTCTTTGGTGAAGGTGTTGTAACTTACGGCTCAGACAAAACGTTTGTTCAGTCTGGTTTTACAACCGTTACGTACGATAATACCTTTTTCTTTAAGGGAACAGCAGGTTTCCGGTATAGCTGGAGTGACGATCTTTCCAATTTTTCTCTTAACTTCTCAGGGCAGTATCTTTTTAACGGGGAAGGATATTCGAATGCTGATCAGAATTTTGTAACAACAGCACGACCTGCCATTATGTCCGGCGTTATAACTATACCGGGGGTTTCTGCATCTGACATGATAAATACAGGGAGGCATTACGGTGCCGGTACTTTCAGCTGGAACAAGATGTTTCAGAGTGACTTTACCTTAAGTGTTTTCTGGTTGGGTAACTTTTCAGATGGTTCAGGTTTACTGAAACCTTCACTTTCGTACAGTGGTTTTAATGATATTGATATTTCACTAAGTGTTCCCTATAGTTACGGAGAACCGGGTGATGAGTACACTCCCATGGGAGATTCTGTAAGTGCTTCTCTTACCTTTTCGCTTGGAGGAACAGCCTTTTAATGAACGCGAGAGTTTTGATTATCGAGGATGAAAAAGAACTTGGTGAACTGGTCCAGCTTTTTCTGGAGAAAGACGGGATTGCCTCTACCTTATGTGGTTCAGCTGAGGATGGTCTTCTTGAACTTAATACAGAAACGTTTGATTTAATTATCCTCGATATCAATCTCCCGGGAATGGACGGCTTTGAGTTTCTTCAAATATTTCGTAAAAAATCTAATACAGCAGTTATTATCCTTTCCGCGCGGGAGGCGGACGAGGATGTGGTGCTGGGTCTTGGGATGGGTGCGGATGAGTTTGTAATAAAACCCTTTGCCCCTAAAGTTCTGGTCGCAAGGGTACGGGCACTCCTGCGGCGTGTCAAAAATGGAGCAGAGAAAACCGGACGAATTTCTTTCGGGCCATATAGCATGGACACTGAAGGATATTCTCTTATAAAAGCAGGAACAAGGATCGGCCTTTCTTCAAAGGAATTTGAAGTCCTTGTGTTTCTTGTTTATCACGCGGGGAAAGCTTTTACTCCCCAGGATATTTATTCTCATGTCTGGGGTCAGAATTATGGGGACATAACTTCCGTAGCTGTTTATATACAGCGGATTCGCAAGAAAATAGAGGAAGATCCCGTTTACCCTGACTATATTATTACTATTCGCGGAAAGGGGTATCTGTTTAATAAGTCAAAGATTGTCTATGAGCCTTAAAACACGGTTTTTCCTGCTTATACTCGGGACAGTACTCATTCCCAATATTATTATCATCACAATGGTCGGATTTTCATTTGGAGGCCTCCAAAATATCAGAACGCTTCATATTCAAATGAGCAGCTATCATATGCTGTCTGAAATGCTTAAAAAACCGGTTGCAAAGAAAGACCTTTATCGGTTTTTAGATAACCTTCCTTCCGATATAGATTATTACATCCTGAATGGAAGTCAGAAAGTTCTCCATTCCTCTACAGGTAAGAGTGATCTGAATAATACTCTGCTCAGGGATCGGAAACTGCAGGCGCTGGTGGTTTCATTTAAAGATGGTACCCGCGCAATTCTTCTCATTCACCTGCCTGTTTTTGAAGATTATACTCTTTTACGAAGTACACCTTTTCGAATTATCGCACCCCTTCTACTCCTTTCTGTATTTACTCTGTTATCCCTCGGTGTAATACGGTCAATAAACATCTCTCTTAGACGGATTGAGGAAGCGACACGGAAAGTAGCTGATGGCTCCTTTGATTTTGAACTGCCCGTGAAGGGAAATGATTCAATCGCATCTCTCTCCCGGTCGTTTAACATAATGGTTCATGAAGTAAAAGAGGGATATTCCAGGCGCTCACGTTTTTTTATGGGTGTTTCCCATGATCTTAAAACACCCCTTTCATCAATAAGCGGGTACGCGGATGCAATCCTGGAGGGGTACGCGGATGATACGGAAACACTGTATAAATATGCCGGAATAATTAAGGACAAATCAGGATTGCTGCTGGACAGGATATATCATCTTATTGAGTTTGTAAGACTGGAAACAGGGGACTGGAAAGCATCGTTTAAAAATGCACTGCTAAAAGATTTCCTTTCTGAAATTATTGATACTTACTCAGTGGATGCTGAACTGTATCACCATACCTTTATATCGGAAATCCTAATCCGGGAAACTACTTCTGTTTCGATGGACAGGGAACTTCTCCGCCGGGTATTTGATAATGTTATACATAACGCGTTCCGGTATTCTTTTGAAGGGACAGCTGTAAATTTTAACGCGGATGAGACAGATGAGTCTATAACGATTTCTATAATGAACAGAGGAAAAGGAATCCCTGAGAATGATTTAAAATATATATTTGAGCCGTTTTACAGGGGTTCTTCTTCCCGTAATGAAGAAGGATTTGGTCTTGGTCTCGCGAATGTAGCCTCGGTTATAAAGTCTCACGGGTGGGAAATAGATGTTGAATCTGTTCCAGGTGAAACAACAACATTTACCATTTCCATTCCGCTGTCATAACGATTAAGAAAAAGCAATGCAGGGGGGGGGAGGAGAAAACCCTGCATTGCAGAAAGAAAATGAATAAGAATGAACTATGGAACTATCCCGAGTATTACATCAGTTCCCTGTTTATTTACTTTAAAAATAAGTTCACCGTTTGTATTGCTGTTTATTACTTTATAAAAATCCATAACGCTGTTTATTTTTTTCCTATTTATTTCTTTAATAATATCTCCGGTCCGTAAACCGGCTTTAAAAGCGGAAGTATTTTGCGCTACAGCACCTATCATTACCTTGCCTATATTAGCAGGGAGGTTCAGTTTTTTCTGAATATCCTTTGTTATTCCCACAACAGTAACTCCCGGCCAGAGTGATTTGGCATTTTTCTGAATAGCTTCTTCATTTTTCCGGGTCTCAATTTTAACTCTTGTGGTAATTGTTCTTCCTAATCTGATGGCTTTAAAGGTATATGTCTTTCCGGGAACAAGATTACCAACAACATGCAGAAGATCATTCGCATTGTTAATGGGTTTTGAATTGATAGCGGTAATAAAATCTCCGGGTTTTATTCCACCCTTCCACGCGGGAGAACTTTTATAGACATTGAAGACAAAAGCGCCTTTCTTGTTTTTTAAGTGCATGTCTTTAATAATACCTTCGGAAGGATCACTCATTGATATACCGAGCCAGCCGTATTCAACCTTACCCGAGGTTATAAGTTGATCTATTACCTTTTTTGCACTGTTTATTGGAATGGCAAACCCAAGGCCGATACTTCCGCCTGAACGGGAAGCTATCCAGGTATTTATACCAATTACCTGACCAT
>CAYSXD010000168.1:0-5487 GCA_964434925.1 uncultured Spirochaetaceae bacterium | reverse complement strand
TATTTTTGGTGCAAGAACAGCAAAATCCGTTTGAATATTTACTTCACTCCTATTCCATCCATGTTCAGACAGTCCAAGAAAGTTTGACTTTTTATTTATATTGGTTGTAAAAGAATAATTTATCCCTATCGATGGAATAAGTCCGGAAAAATTCCCTTTTGAAAGTTCATAAAGATCCATTCTCGATCCCATATTCACCGATAAAGAATTACGGAAATGTAATGTACTTCCGACTGAAAACAAAAGAGATTTAAATCCCGGAAAACCAAGATCGCTTTTTATATTAACCGTAAAGTCTTTATTACTGAAAACAGTACCTGATATACCGGCTGTAACCGTATACGGGGTCTGATATCCGGATTGTATGGTAATCCATCCTAAATCCTGTAAACTTAGTCCAATTACCGCATTACGGAGAAAACCGATGTCCCCCGGAAGATATTGAGCTCCAAGATCAAATGCCACTGCCCCTCCTCCAGGTTCCACGGAGTAGGCAAATTTAGCCCCAACACCAATAAGTAAATGAGGATAAAGGTCCTTGGAAAATGATCCGGAAACTCCAAATGTTAAGGGGATAAAGAAAGAGGGGAACTCCGAGGTTAAAAGGTGTCCGGTCCATGAAAACACACCTACCCTTGTTGGGATTGTATTTCCAAAGTTAAAAGCATGACCTCTATACCCTGTTACCGTTCCGTCTTCTCCAATAATACCTGAATAATTAATATCAAGTGTCATTCTCTGTACAAGGGCGGATGAAGCCGGGTTTACCGCGTCTGATTGCGGAGCCATTTGATCGGTAACGCTTGTCGTACCAGACATGAAATACGGGGAATAGAAATCCTTAACACGTGTTCCTTCCTGTCCAAAGGCAGAAAAAGTAACAGTTACCACAAATACCAAAGAGATCATAATTCTGATATATTTATTTTCCATACATTGAATTTAGCTCTTTTTCGCAAGAACATCAACATTCTTTTTATAGAGTTTCTCTATTGATTCAATTTCTTCAATGGATAAACTATCAAAAAGTATCTTTTCCATTTTTTGTTTAACCCGCAGCTGGTTTTTATCAAGAGATACTTCATTTTTCAGAAGAAGTAAATAAACTCCGACGAAATCATTCCCCTGTAGAAGGATCAAAGATCCAGCTCCATTCCTTCCTGTGCGAGTGAGACACTCATTCTGTTGTTTTTCTGATAATGTTTATACCAATTTGCCGATTTTAATATTGAATACATCTTATTGTCATTATACATAGGCTCATGATGGAACAGAACAAGATTTTTTATTTTCCAGGCTGAAGCAAAGTCAACACAGAGGCTGTAAGAAGAATGTCCCCATTCATGCTTTTCTATTGCTTCATCAAGAGTATACTGGCTGTCTATAATCAGTGTATTAACTCCATGAAAGTACTCATGATTAGCTTCACTCTTCGCGAAATCATTATCTGATAATTCAGTGTCAGTTGAAAATATTAGTGTTTTACCTCTTTCTTCAATTTTGTAGGAAAAAACACCTCCCGGATGTTTCATTTTTCGCCAGGATAACACTGAATTTCCTATGCGAATACTATTTCCTGTCAACTCTCTGTAGAAAATATTTTTATGAAAAACATCCAGAGTTATGGGAAAATAAGGCGGCCGCATCTGGCCGCTTAAAATACTTTTAAAATCTTTAACCGGACTGTAAAAATTTATTTTGCACCGGGGATCATATACCTGGGGAGAAAAAAAAGGTAGTCCCTGAATATGGTCCCAGTGGAAATGTGTAAAAAAGATATGATATTCCCGAATATGTTCGTTTCTTTCCAGTAGCCCGGCTCCCATTCGACCTATTCCCGAACCGGCATCAAATATAATGAGCGTATCATCATCCAGGCGAACTTCAACACATGTCGTGTTACCACCTACTGTTCCGTTTAAACTGGCCGGCAGAGAGGCGATAAAGAGTTCACGCGTTTCCTGATTAACCAGGTCTCCCGGCTGTATTCGCTCGATAACGGACGATATCTTCCTCTGTATCTGAAAGGGAGTAAGCGGCGTGGGAATAGATCCACGCACACCCCAGAAACGCACCTTCATAGGATATCCTCCAGTAAATAATTTTTATTATCCATCTTTTTCATCCATTCTTCAATATTTTTTTGTGTGTGCCTGTGTCCGGTGTTAATACCCGGGCAGGAAAGAGCTTCATTACTCCAGGAGGTATCAGAACGTAAGCATGCTGACCAAAACGGGTAACTTCGGCATTGAAAAGGGCGCGCCTCATAAACAGTACACCCCCCGGGGAATTTCCAGAAAATACAGTCATAGTTGGTTTTTTCTTTTAAGCTTAACCGTTTTTCATCTCCAACTGTCACAATTCTGCAGAATTTTTTAATAAACCGGTCTCGTGAAATATGAATAAAAGCGGTCAGAGTATTAAGATCGGATAGGGAAATAAATACATAACCCGGATCGAACCGGCAGCAGGTGGAACATTGAGTACATTCGAATTGTAGTCCATCTTTATAGAAGGATTTCTGCATTACAGGTATCCCGTAGAACGAGCAAAGATTAAAAAAGGGTCTTCTCACTGGAGAAGACCCTCTGGGGAGAGAAGGATTTGAACCTTCGAAGGCGTAGCCAACAGATTTACAGTCTGCCCCCTTTGACCGCTCGGGAACCTCCCCAAAAACTCGTACAGACACTACCATAGTTAAGGCACAATGGTCAAGCCACCTGTCAGATTCGAACTGACGACCCCGAGATTACAAGTCACGTGCTCTGGCCAGCTGAGCTAAGGTGGCATTTGCAAGTGAGAACATAATTGTTTTTTGGAATTATGTCAAGAGAAGCAAAAACCTAATCAGGAACTCACAGTTTTGATGAATAGTTAAAACTTAACATTTCATCCGTAAGAACATCCGTTCGATCACTGAACACTGCTATCGTATGCTCATACTGAGCAGTCGGGTTACCGTCTGCTGTAATGTAGCCCCACCCGTCCCCCAGGGGTTTAACCTTTCCGGTTCCCAGAGTTATAACAGGCTCGATAGTAAAAACCATCCCGGGTACTATAGGTAAACCTGTTGCCTTTTCACCGGCAGACAAAACAAGCGGATTTTCATGAAGATTAAGACCAATACCGTGTCCCGCAAAAAGATCAATCACTGAGCATCCCCATCTCCGCGCTGTTTTTTCTATGGCCCATCCTATATCTCCCAGCCTGTTTCCTGCTCTTGCGGCTTTTATACCTGCAAGGGTAGCTGACAACGCTGTTTTTTTAAGCCGGATAATATCTCTTGATCCCTTTCCGACTATAAAAGTTAGTGCACTGTCACCATGCCAGCCCTCTATATTGAGAGAAATATCAACGGTGAGTATATCACCCTCAATAAGCAGAGTGTCATTGGGAACACCATGAACTGCTATATTGTTAACGGAAGTACATATCACTGAAGGAAACCCCCCGTATCCTTTTGCAGAAGACCTGGCAAAACCTCTGGCAATCATAGCCTGACAGTATTCTTCTATCTCTCTTGTTGTTATTCCCTCTGTTATTCTGTTTTTAAGGCGAGAGAGTATTGCCGCAATAAGTTTTCCGGGACGGCGCATTCTGTTTACTTCCAGAGAAGTTTTAAGCGGTATATTTTGTTCTTTCATGGAGCGGTTAAATCCGGTCGAAGTTTTTCCGCACCGTTTATATAAAGCGGTACTGGCCGAACGGCAACTGCCTGCTCATAGGTAATAAGTACACGAATTACTCTGGGCATGGAATTAAGAACACGGACTTCCTGACTGCAAAACAGGGGAACGTATTCATATCCAAATTTCCTTAAAGCTGCAGCCGGATTTTTAGATTGCAGGTCATCGGTTACGGTAAATTGTATAGATATAATATGTTCCTCGGAGAGGGAATTCAAGGTAACCAACTCTTTAATAAGCTTTTCCACACCGGTTTCAATAAATTTTTCTGAATCTTCCTGTATCTGTACAGCGCCTCGTACTGCTCTTGTGAACATCTATCCTCCCTTTACCACATTCAAAAGCATGCTTACTCCTACCAGTAGTGTGGTAATAAATATTTCTCCAAGTAGAGTAACAATAAATCTAAGTACATAGAAATATTTCTTTCTTATAATAATCATTATATTGATCAAAAGGTTGTATGAACCCGTTACAATAAAAAGAAGCGCCGCATACCGGAACACGGTAAGAAGAATAATTTGAGTTTTGTCAGTGAATTTTTGAAAATTTCCCGCAAAGTAAAAAAGAAAAATCATCATTGAAAATAGAAAAAGATAAAGTGTTAATTTATTCATTGCTTCGGGAAGCCAGAGAGTGGATTTTTTTCTTTTCATCATTTTTCAATGTATCAGTCTATGTTAAAATAGTCATTACTTTATTGTTTTTTTGTTGCAACTCTGCCGTTTATATTCTTTAATGAAAGGATGGAATACAACCAATTACCTTTTCTTTTAACTAATCGCGAAAGAAAAATACTTCTTCATCTCATTTCTTCACATCTTACCCCTATTGAACGTATACCTTCCGGCATACAACCGAAGCTTTTACTGCTGAGCGATATAAAAAGTATCATTTTTGATATTTATGGTACCATTTTTGTATCAGGATCCGGAGATATTGGCATTTCCAATAAGATAAAACGTAATCAATTTTTCTGTGATGCCTTAAAAACAGCAGGAATTGTTATAAATAATGATACAGTATGTGAAACCGGAATAGATTACTTTTTTCAAAGAATAGCTTTTCACCATAATCGCAGCAAAAAAAAAGGAATCCTAAACCCTGAGGTTAATATATTCGAAATATGGACTGAAACATTGCATGAACTAAGTCGCAATGGCATGATTCGTAAAGTATTATCCCGAATCGAAATACTTAAAACATCCGTACTTTTTGAAATATTTTCAAACCCTCTTTCATTAATGCCTGGTATTACTGAAATTCTTTTATATATTAAGCAGAATGAAATACCAGCCGGTATTGTTTCCAATGCACAATTCTATACTCCGCTTATGTTTGAAGTGTTTTTTAAACAAAATATGGAAAGTATCGGTTTTTATTCCGATCTTATCTATTTTTCCTATGTTACAAAAAATGCAAAACCTTCTCTCTTTATGTTTGAAAAGCTTAAGAAACAATTGTATACTGAATATGGTTTCAACAGCAGGAACATTCTTTATATTGGCAATGATATGCTTAATGATATCTCAGCTGCTTCAAAATGCGGTTTTAGAACAGCCCTCTTTGCCGGAGATTTACGTTCCTTACGGCTTAGGAAAAATCTTGTACGGAATGTGGTTCCTGATGTTATTATTACCGAGCTTGAACAGCTCAAAGAAATTCTTTTACCATAATTCTCTAAAGGAAGGTATATGAAATTTAAACATGTGATTTTATTTGTTTTTCTTATTCTTATTACCGGAGGAATTTTCTATGCCGGTTGGATCCAGATTCATTTGGATGAAAATACGTATGCCGT
>CAYSXD010000167.1:0-5510 GCA_964434925.1 uncultured Spirochaetaceae bacterium | reverse complement strand
TAGTTACTGTTTCAGGAACAAAAAGACCACCTGTTGTTATACTGAGATTGTATTTAATCATGATCGCACCACGCGAATATAATATTTGAAAACATACGGATTGATTTTCACCTTTCTACAATAATTCATACTATAGAATCGGACCGTGGTTGTAAACAATTTTTAAGTTCTCTTCAAACTCCTCAACCTTCTCATCCAGCAACTTCCTGTAAAACTTACCACCTGTAATTTCGCAAATTAAAAAAGTAAATTTATCTTGAAAATTCTTAGATTGAGTTAGAAAACTATCTACATCGACGCCTGATTGTGGTAAAATTGCATTCATAGTACCTTCAGGAATATCTCCGGGATGGTTGGGAGTTGTTGTTCTTACTCTGGTAACTGGATTCCATCAGATTTCGTGGCTTCCCCGGACATTACGGTCAAATTCGAACCCAAACTTTCTAAATTTTTTTTATGCACTTTCTACAATTAAAACCGGCAAGGCGACCCATTAAACTCCTATAGCTACATCCTGGGCAATTTCTATGGTTTCTGTTACAGTCCGACCCTGTGCAATTAAGCCTGGGATATTATTAGATTCTCCCAGATACTGTCCATTCTCAACTCTGGTTACTGATAAAACGTATAGAATATTGTTTTTCCATATTCAAAGTATACCCTTTTCTTATTTTGAAAGCAATTAGAAACTTTACAACCTCTTTAAATTACTCTCCTACTCATGGAGTTCGTCCATATAGGTATCTGCATTATCCATAATCCTCTTATTGGTTACGGAAGCTATATGCAGCGCGTAAAAAAACTATTAAAATAAAAAATACAGGCACTTCAAACAATAAACAAGTGCCTAAGGGAGAGTAATATGATTTCACAGGATGGGACCCTTTCGGATTTTCCGAAGATCTACTGCCCTTTTATCCGGCAGACGTTTAAAGTAAACAGAGAACAATGGAAAAAATACGGCTCAAAACTGGGATTGCGATCACCGGAGGCGTATCTCGTTGTAGATAAAATCAACCCCGGATATGAATGGGTATTTGACGCCCCTGAGACATTTGCCGTGGAAAAGCTCAACGGGTCCAACGTTAAACTCCTTACCGAAAAAGGAAGGCTGATCAAACTGCAGAACAGAAAAAATGTTATAGATCCGCTGCAGATAGTAAAGGGAAAGGTTTTTCTTATTTCAGGTGTTCTTGTATCGGCGGGTATGGGTTTTATAAAACCGGATGGAGAACAGGCCGGCGAGCTCATAGGACCGAAACTCCAGGGCAACCCTTATAAATTAGACACGCACATGTGGTACCCTTTTGATACAGCCCTTGACAGGCTCCGTTACCGGTCATTCGATGAACACGAAAGAACATTTAATAACTGGAGCAGCTGGTTCAAAGACTGGCTCTTTTCCAGGTTCTACACGAAAAGAGCTTCAAAACCGGGGTTAACGGATAAAGTTATGGCCGAGGGTGTTGTCTTTTACAATCTAAAACGAAAAGCTGAAGGGAAAACATGGATGGCGAAGCTGAGGAGAGATATGTTTGACTGGTATATTTCCGATAAAATAGAAATATACCAGTATGATAAAAACGGGCGGGATACGGATGAGGACCAGGAAAAATTTGATTAAAAATAGAACTTTACAGAGTTTTATGAGCCTACCAGTGCTCTTGACCCGGAACTCATTGGAAAAGTATTGAGTGTTATTAAGGATCTTGCCAAAGAACATATGACAATGATTATTGTAACTCATGAAATGACATTTGCGAAAGAAGTTTCTGATACCGTTATATTTATGGACGACGGCACCATCCTGGAAAAATCATCACCTAAAAAAATGTTTGTTAATCCCAATCATCCGAGAATAAAAATCTTTTTGGATAAAATGCTTTAATTTATTGATATATAAAATCAGAGTGTTATATTAGAGGCAGGAGGAAAAATACTTTTATGAAAAAAATAATTATTGTACTTTCTATACTGGTAAGTATTACTATGAGTGCTTCCGCTTTAAGTTTATGGGTAGGTCCCAACGCCTATTATGCAGCTCCTATTACACCGGATAGCGTTACCGCAACAAATCTTTCCAATATCGGTCTTGATGACCTTGCCTTCGGTGCCGAAGCGCGTCTTTACCTTGGCCCTCTCGCGGGAAGTATAAGCGCAGAATATATGGGCAGTAAAAAGATTATCATCCTCACGGATGCCGGACTGAATCTTAATCTGCTGTTTTTCCGTTTCGGACTTGGCCTTGGACCTAATTTTGGCATAAGTCTTAACGGAGGCAAAGCCGCTCTGGGTGGAAATATTCGGGCAACCGCTGAAGTTAAACTTGGCAAAATCGCGGCAGGTCTCTCCTGGTTCAGCATGGTCGAATTCAATAGAGCTAGCATTGCAGACGCATTTAAAAATCCCTATGGATTTTTAGGAGCAACAGTCACCTTTAAACTGTAGCTGAATAGTAATAAACAATGAACCGGAGGTTTTCCTCCGGTTTTTTTTATGTGAGATTTATTCTTAGGGGCGACTATTGCCGTTATCCGCTATAATATATTCAATAAGTTGAGAAAGTTTTCGGGAACTTTCTGATAAAAAAGTTCTGAAATGCTTTGCTCTTTCACCATCAGGAGTATCGGAAATAACGCGGGCAATAAAAAAGGGCAAACTGTTTTCGCCACATACCTGCGCGAAGGATGCACTCTCCATATCGACAGCACTACCTTTGAGCAACTTTAATGAAGTTCCCATCCGGAGGTTTTCCTTTATTAATTCCTCATTCACATAACTGTCTCCCGTGCATATCCGCCCTCTGGCAACGGTACAGCCATCGGCAGTAAAGTGCACAGCTTTTTTCAGCAGTGTTATATCAGAATGGAAAAAGCGGATTGATTCCGACTGCCCTTTCTTAACAGTCTCCTCAGAAGGACGGGGAATTTCACCGGGAAGGAACCCGAAGGCTGTTACATCCACATCATACTGTATGCAATTCTCAGCTATCAGAATATCCCCTATTTTTAATTCAGGATCAAACGCCCCTCCGATACCGATAAAAAACAGAACCTCCGGATGATAGGTATCAATGATATACTGAGTTGTCAGTGCGGCAAAGACCTTCCCCACTCCCGTATACGTGACAATACAATCCTCTCCTCCAAACACCCCGCTATACATTATTCTATGATTCCAGGTACTTTCCTTAAGAGAGTCTAAATGATCCGTAAAAGCGGTAATTTCCTCCTTCAGTGCCCCTAAAACAGCTATCATAATGACTCTGTCTCCAGCCAGCACCGTACTGCTCCGGTAAAGCCGTCTTCATCATTACTGGGAACAACACTGAATTCCTCTTTTAACGGAACAGCCGCATTATCCACCACGTAAGCGTAACGAGCCCACCGGAGCATATGAAGATCATTATAATCATTGCCTATGGTAAAAACATTTTCCCCAGACAAACCATATTCTGCAGAAAGCCACCTGAGAGTGCTCCCTTTATCTGTTCCTGATGGGAAAATTTCTATCCAGGAGGATTGATGGTCCAGAGGGGAGGTTGTTCGTATAACGGTGCAGTCTTTCAGCTTTTTCCTCAGCAGTTCGAAAAGAATACTACCGGGCTTTTCAATAATAAGAAATTGAGAAATATCATCATTAAGTGAGGACAGATCATCTATTTCACGACCATGATCTTTGTAATAGAGAATTCTGGCTTCAAAATCTTCATTATACAATCCGCTTCTATGGAAGGAAAAAAGATGGTTATCCGGCAGCGTTTCGTGGACCATAAAATCACAGTTCATGGACAACAGCAGGGAACCAATGGTACGGGCCTTTTCCAGTGGTAGGGAAGTCCGGTAAATCAGCTTTTCCAGTTTTTTGGAATACACTCCTGAACCTGAGGAAACTATATAGTAATCAACGGGAAAGTCTTTATCAATTGCCCCCGTTAACGAAAAAAATGAGCGCCCTGTAACTATCACCCGCAGAATATGTTTTTTCCCAAGCATCTTTAACGTATTAATATTTCCCGGTGAAACGGTATAATCACTCCGGTACAGAGTGCCGTCAAAGTCTGTTGCCGCTACAGCTTTAATGTTATCCCTGCTTAGCATATGGTTTTCCACTGACCTACTCCACAACCTCATAGTTGCTCACCGTAACGGGGGCCATGAGGCTATAGAGGACTTTTTCAAAAAGGACACCTTCCCTTCCGGGAGTTCCGTATCCGAAGGTTGAACGTATTGCCAGAGAAACGAACTGTACTGCCCTGTCCAGAGCAATGGGAAGGCTGTCCCCCTGAAGAAGAGAACCGACAAGAACACTGGTAAACATATCCCCTGTACCGGGATAGCCGGCAGGAATATAACTGCAGCCCACCCTCCAGTACATATTAAACGCTCTGTCGAAAGCATACACATATGAATGCGCTTTACTGCCCTCCAGCGGTACACTCGTTATAACAACTCTGCCGGGACCTTTGTCTGATAATCTTAACAGCTGGTCTTTCACATCAGACTCTGAGATTTCATTTTTATACTCATCATCAAGAAGAAAGCAGCTCTCCGTGAAATTCGGTGTAATAATATCTGCTTTTGTAACAAGATTTTTCATAGCGGTAACCATATCCGGTCCATAGGGATCATACGTTTTCCCGTCATCACCCATTACCGGGTCGACAATAACAATTTGTCCTTTTCTCCGGAAAGTATCAATAAAATCGGAAACAATTCCAACCTGCTTACTCGACCCAAGGAATCCTGAATACACAGCATCAAAAGAAATATCAATTTTCTTCCAGTGGGCAATAATTTTTCTCATCTCATCCGTTAAATCCAGAAAAGTATATCCTTCAAATCCCGATGTGTGAGTTGAGAGAAGTGATGTTGGAAGAGGACAAACCTGAATTCCCATTGATGAAAGAACAGGAGAAACTATTGTGAGGGATGCTCTACCGAACCCGGAAAGGTCATGGATCGCGGCAACACGGGGAACGGGGTGGGTCATGGAAAACTCCTCTATTAAAGGTATTATAGCGTGACTTTACATACCGCATCAACTACATTGCGAAGCGTGTTTATAAAAATCCACCAAAATAAAAAAGTACCGGATTCCAAAGTTGACCGGAGTTTTTATTTAACGTATAAAGAAAGTATGAGAATAGTCTTTTTTTACATACTCTTTCTAGCGAACCTGTGTACCGTTGCAGGTGAGACTGTAAATCAGCATGTCAGGATAGACCCTCTGCCATACTGGGTAAACGCCCGTACATGGGGGGAGGTGCTCCCTTCCGGCCGGATGGTTGAAGCATCTCTTACCGCTTCAGGTCTTTCAGGTAGTAGGTTACTTCAGTATGAAAAGAAATACAGAGAACTCCTTTTCTCCTTTAGAGAACATGAACTTCCAAAATTAAAACTGCTGAATGAGAAAAAAAGAGGAGACAACCTTTTAGTGTGGATGCATGAGCATTTGTTAGACACCTACGCTTTTGAGCAGACGTTTATGAATACTCTTATTGACACTGG
>CAYSXD010000166.1:0-5516 GCA_964434925.1 uncultured Spirochaetaceae bacterium | reverse complement strand
TGTTACGGGAATGGACAGGTTATTTGAAGTACCGTTCCTGATTGGTTTTGCCACAGGCGATGATGTCTGGATATTTTTCCGTCCGGGATCTACTGAAATTCAGACAGAAAAAACTCATAATAAAAATATTCTACAGGGGAAAATACAGCACAGTGAATATTATGGAATCTATACACTCTTTGAAATTGACGTTCAGGGAATTACCATTCAGGCAAAACAACAGGGCAGAGAAGATTTTGGAAGGTATTACCGAAAAAATGAAAAAGTGTATCTAACTATTATAGCTGAACACTGCCATTTGATAAAAAGGGAAGTTACCTCAATGTCAGGTTGAGAAGCACCTGAGTCCCTCCTATGAGTGATCCAAGCAGAGCTCCAAAAATATTAATCCAGCGAAGCTGCTTTTTTACTACTTCCAGAATAAGTTCTTCCACCTTTTCTATTGCCAGACTGTCAATTTTCTTTACAACGAGAGTCTGTATATCAACACTGTCAAGTATTTCAGGTATTCTGCCAATTATAAGTTCTAAAAACCAGAGGGTAATAAGATGCCCTGTTTCATCCACCAGGGTGTTATCAAGATTAAGAATTTCCCATAAAGATTTTGTCCCACCGGAGGTAAGCGTATTAAATAGTTCAGGAACAAACGTTGTAAAAAAATAGCTCTTTGTAAATGCTGATCCATCATCCTTATTGTCCGTGCTAAAAAAGAGAGGTATTACTTTGTCTTTCAATTCTTCCATGGGTATATCGAATAAAATTATAGAAAGGGTATTCAGGGAAACGTCTCCCTGCCGGTTAAGAAATGATACAATACCATCAGTCAATCGTCTGCTGAAATCCGGAGTAAAGAGCAAAGAAAGGATATCCTCCGCCGTCTTCTCCATATCTCCGCTAAAATCCCCTTCCCAGCGTGCTGCCGCATCTCCCAGAGAAGTCCTGCTTAAACGTTCCAAAAACGACTGGACAGCAGAAAGAAGTTTTTGTTTATTGTCAGGGTCACTTCCCGCGCCTTTAAATTGCTGAATAATATCCCTGACGATTGCACCCATATTTTCTTCCAGTGTTTTATCATACTGCCCCACAGAAAGTAAAAAACGCTGAACTTTATTAAGCTTTTCAAGAATATCTTCCAATAAAAAGCGTCCTCTTAATTCAAGTTCCTTTTTTATTTCCGGCTGCTGTAGAAATTCAATAATTTCAGGAAACACATAGTCGTATACACGGAGGATAAAAGAAGCTATTTTTTTACTGTTCTTTTTATTGATCCATAATGAAAATTTAACATTAGTATATATTCCCTCTTCTACAGCTTTACGAATAATCCGGGAAATCTTTTTTCTGTTTTCCGGCAGAAAAAGGTATCCGACTATTTTCTCTGTTAATGAAGGTATTGTTCCTGAAAAATCTTTTATTTTTTTCTTTCCCAGATGTTGAAGACTTTTATCAAGCAGCGTATCAATCAGAGACGAGAGACCCGATGATGTAAGAAATTTTTGTATAACCGTTGATATGAGGGAACGGGAAGGCGAAGCACTTTGAAAAGGAATTTCATTATGAGAAGAAAATGTTTTTTTTATTCCATCAAGAGGTGATTTCAAAAGATTTCTCAGGAAAGAATGAACTGTTTTATCCATTTCCTGTATGAATTTTTTCGATGAGATCTGCGTTTTTACGGCGTCTTCCGTGAGAAGCTCGCGCGAAACAAGACGGCCGATACTACTGGAAAGCTCATATCGCTCTTTCGGGATAATACCTGGAGTCATTGGGATTTTAATTTTCAGGAACCTTTTTTCCGTGTATGGTTTAAAAAGCATCGCGATAGCTATCGCGTTTGTTATATATCCTATAGCCGCACCAATAAGCGGGGGAAGGGCCCAGGGGAGGAAGGATAAAATCGATGTAATCATCTTCGCAACTCTCTGGAACTCTGTTCAGCTTCTTCCTGAGTATCAAATAATTTCAGATATGAACCGAAAACCCATCCCCTAAGGCCTTCATAGGTTACCTGATACCAGTATCCTTCTGTGCCGTCAACAACTTTTTGATCAGAGTTTCTTGATACAATCTCTAAAATATATCCTTTCCATAACGTTGCAACAGGTTTACTGCTGACACCTGGTTCTGACCGCATACGAAGATGGCCTGAGAGTATGACACCCCAACGTGATGTCATTGCGGTAAATGGTGTATCAGGAAGCTTAATATCGGGAAATCCGTCAGTTTTTTTACAGGAGAAAAAACTCAGAAGGATTATCATCAGGATGAGAGTTGTCTTCATTTCATTACCCCTGTCCCTTATACAAACTGTGTTTTTAAATTTTCTATTTCATCTCTTACCACAGCAGCCTGTTCAAATTCAAGATTTTTTGCATGTTCAAGCATTATTTTTTCAAGTGCTTTTATCATTTTTTTACGCTCCGCTGGTATGAGTATATTATAGCTGTTCTTTACCATATTTATCGTCACACTTTCGCTCTTTTTAACTTCTTCTTTTTTTCTAACAAGAATATCCTGAATTGCCTTCTTTATCGTTCGCGGCGTAATTCCATGTTCCGTGTTATAGGCAATCTGCAATTCCCGACGCCGGCCTGTTTCATCCAGAGCTTCTTTCATTGCGGAAGACACTTTATCGGCATACATCAATACTTTTCCGTTGACATTACGCGCCGCACGACCAATGGTTTGAATAAGGGCTGTTGCCGAGCGTAAAAAACCTATTTTATCAGCATCCAGAATAGCAATGAGAGAAACCTCCGGCAAATCCAGGCCCTCCCGTAGAAGGTTAATACCAACAAGAACATCTATTGTACCCATTCGCAAATCCCGTAATATCTCCACCCGTTCAATCGTTTCAATTTCCGAATGAAGATACCGTACTTTCAGGCCCAGGTTAAGGAGATAGTCGGTTAAATCTTCAGACATTTTTTTGGTAAGTGTTGTTATAAGAATACGCTCATTACTTTTTATTCTCTGAATTATTTCACCATAAAGATTTTCCATCTGCCCTTCTGTGGAACGGATTTCAATCATAGGATCAAGCAGTCCTGTAGGGCGTATCATCTGCTCCACAAAAACAGCCCGCTGTTTTTTTTCAAGCTTCCCGGGTGTTGCTGAGACATACAGTACCATATCAAGCAGTTCCTCAAATTCAGCAAAAAAGAGAGGTCTGTTATCCAGAGCGGAAGGCAAACGAAATCCATAGTTAACAAGGTTCGTTTTCCGCGAACGGTCACCTTCGTACATTGCACCTATCTGTGGCAGCGTAACATGGGACTCATCAATAATAGTAAAAAAATTATCAGGGAAATAGTCAATAAGAACAGCCGGACGCTCACCGGGTTTTCTTCCTCCCAACGGTGCTGAATAATTCTCGATACCCGAGCAATAGCCCATCTCTTCCATCATTTCTATATCGTATTCGGTTTTGGTCCTGAGCCGTTGTGCTTCTATAATTTTCTTTTCGGAAAGTAATTCCGCAACCCGGAGTTCAAGCTCATTTTTTATTGTTCCAATGGCTGACTTTAACTGATTTTCCGGCATTATAAAATGTTTCGCGGGATAGACAATAAAGGAATCCATCTCTTCCATTCTTTCGCCGCTTACCGGATTTATTCTTGTAATCCTTGAGATTTCATCCCATTCAAATTCAACCCGAAAAGCCTCTTTCAAATAAGCCGGGTAAATCTCTAAAACATCTCCCCTGATGCGAAGTCCGCCTCGTTTAAGAATAGCGTCATTACGGTCATACTGAAGACTTACCAGATGTCTGCTTAAATGTGAAATGTCGGCAATATCACCCCGGGATAATTCCAGGCTCATATCCTTAAAATTTGTCGGATTTCCAAGCCCGTAAATGCAGGAAACAGTAGAAACAACAATAACATCCTTTCTCTCCATCAGCGATGACGTTGTTGACAATCGCATCCTGTCAATTTCATCGTTTATTGATGCATCTTTTTCTATATACAGATCCCTGGAAGGTACGTACGCTTCCGGTTGATAATAATCATAATAGGATACAAAATATTCCACCGCGTTATCGGGAAAAAAAGACTGAAACTCTCTGTAAAGCTGAGCAGCGAGCGTCTTGTTATGGGAAATAATCAGGGTGGGACGCTGAAGCTTTTCAATAACCTTTGCCATAGTAAAGGTTTTTCCTGATCCGGTAACTCCCTTAAGGACCTGGGGGGTCACCCCTTTTTTAAACCCTGAAACAAGGGAAACTATAGCAGCCCCCTGATCACCGGCGGGAGCAAAATCTGATATTACTTTAAACATTCTCATCTTTTAAAGGAGTAGATTATCGGGTCTCTTTGAAAGTTTAACAGTTACCGTAAGCTTCCTTTTCCCGCGTAATAGATGAACTTTCACGATATCTCCCGGTTTATTATCCTCCAGCGCGCTAAAGAGATCACCAAGTGTCGCCGTTGAGACTCCATCAACTTTCGTTATTATATCACCGCCAAAGTATATAATGGACTTGCCGTACTGGACGGGATTATTAATATCCCCTCCCCTTATACCGGCTTTTGCCGCATTACTGTTTTTTTCTACTTTTGAAACAAGAATTCCCTTATTTACAGAAAGTTTACCATACCTCACAATATTCTGATCCAGCTGCACCGGATAAAAATCAATCCAGCCTCTGTTTACATGACCGTAGGCAATAAGATCAGGAACAACTCTCCGTGCCGTATTAACGGGAATAGCAAAGCCAATACCCACAGATCCTCCGGAAGGGGAATAGATCATGGCATTAATACCAATCATTTTACCTCTGGAATCAATAAGCGGGCCTCCTGAATTCCCAGGGTTTATCGATGCGTCTGTCTGTATCATTCCCTGTATAACAAGGCTCCCTGAAGTCCGGACCGGCCGGCCAAGCCCCGACACGATTCCGGTTGTTAGTGTACGGTCATATCCAAAAGGGTTTCCGATTGCAAGAACTTTTTGGCCAACCTTTAAATTTGTTGATTCTCCAAAGGGAATGGTAATGAGTTTTTTTCCACGGGGATCAAACTTTACAATAGCCAGATCATTCTCTTTATCTTTCCCAATAACTTTACCAATAAACTGACTTCCGTCATACAGATTTATATAGAGTTTGTAAGCGTTTTTGACTACATGATAATTTGTCAGGACGTAACCCTTTTTATCTATAATTGATCCGGATCCGGTGCCACCATCAGAAGGAACCGGTTCCAGAAACCAATTGTAGCGGATAGTTTCAGTGGTAATATTTACGACACCCCGGTTGAGTGCTTTATATATTCTGATATTATCAAGTTCCTCCACAGAATAGTTACCGGAAGGAGCATTATCCACCGGATACATATTTTCAACATTCCCGTCACTTGACTGAAGTAAGGTCTGGTTTTCTAATGAAGTTTCTATTGGTTTAACCGAAGCGGCACTTTTTTTGGAAGGATTACCTATCATTCCGAAACCAAACAGAAGGAAAAGAACAAGCAGTGCGGATGCCATGGAGTAAAAGAGGACCTGCCTCCTGCTGT
>CAYSXD010000165.1:0-5554 GCA_964434925.1 uncultured Spirochaetaceae bacterium | reverse complement strand
CCTGATATTTATACTGTATACAATGTCGGTTGCATGGATTTTTTCATTCATTTTTTACCATATTGGGCTGGCTCTCTGGTAGCAGTGTTTATATTAGGAAACCTCTGTTCCTGCAATTTGCTTTTCAACATGATCTTCTTCACGGGTTTAAAAGACACATATAAACAAATATCACAAATATATTGATTTTCTCCATATTTTCTGTTAATATATTTTTCTACCGGAGGATACAATGTTAGATCTGGCCCTTTTACATGAGACATCGGAACTTCTTTCACAAAATTTTAGAGCGGATGATATTGAAGACCTGGGAAAAATTATTTTCAAAGATTTCAACTGTCATAAACTTGCCGGGATAAGTAATCATATAACAATGTCTGCGCATAAATGCGCTCAGGTACTTGTAGAATTCTGTAATAAGGAGAAAAAACTCTTCGATCTTATTCAGTTGCTGGTTCAGCTTGATGAGAGTACCCTTAACGGTAAATTAGTCACTATACATGGTCTTGAAATATACCTTTACAAACTCACACAGGCCGGAGTATATTACGACTTTCAAAAACGAAAAGTCCTGCGGTCAAAAATGGAACTGACGGATCTAATAAACTGGGGTTCCCTGAAAGAAGGAAAAGAGTATTCTCTCACAATAGCAAGTATAGATATCGTGAATAACTCATTGCTTGTTAAAAAACACGGGACAAAGACTATGGAAAAGGTTTACTTCCAGCTAAAAAGTTTCCTTGCTAAAAAATTGTATGAATATGACGGCCGGCTCTGGAATTTTGCCGGAGACGGTGGAATTGCAGCATTCACCTTTAAAAATCAGATAACGCGTGGAATTCTATGCGCGCTCGACATCCAGTCCTCATTGGCGATTTTTAATATTAATCCCTCCGTTAAAATTAACGAACCCCTTGAACTGCGGATCGGCATAGACAATGGCAAAATTAAATTCCAGAGTGAAACGGGAAATATAGTCTCAGA
The DNA here is from genome assembly GCA_964434925.1 of uncultured Spirochaetaceae bacterium. Lineage (GTDB taxonomy): Bacteria > Spirochaetota > Spirochaetia > B11-G9 > B11-G9 > S145-15. Next base: position 4,570 of record CAYSXD010000165.1, on the reverse strand, counting down.
TGTTATTAATTTTGCCGCTCATCTGGAAAAGTATAGTACTGAGCCGGGTCAGGTTTCAATCTCAGGGACGGTAATGAAACAACTGAACAAAAAAATAGCCAGGCTTTTTTCGGAAAAACATATTTTTGAAGAACAGCCGGTTTTCAGCACAACTTCTCCGGAGATCATATAGTTAAGTTAAAAGAGCCTCGAAAAGCAAAAATATCGTATGGGAACTGTCCCTCTTTTCTCTGCTGAATCCAGTTGTCCACCAGAGGTAAAAATTCGTTTTCCTTATCCAGCCAAACCAGAAGGCCTTTTGTTCTTATATCCTGTTCCAGTTTCTTTTTTATATGCTCTGCTACAATGCCCATTAATCCAGGACCTCCCATATGCAAATTTTTAACTATTCATTTTTTAATTTTTTCTTATTAAAAAATCTCTTTCCTTTTTCAGTTATTCTATATTTCTGCTTTTTGCTGCGCGGTTTATCCGGTATAGTCATTTCTAAAAGTCCGGTTTCTTTGAGTAAAGTGAGACTTATCTTAAAATTTCCTGTTCTTGTTGAATATCCGCATCCGGATAAAAGTTCTTGAATGTTCACTGGTTTTCTTTCAAGGATTGAGAGTATTTTTATTTCCAGATTTGACAAATCAACATGGGCCTCTTCATGGGCCTCTTCATGGGCCTCTTCATGGGCCTCTTCATGGGCCTCTTCATACATTGCATTTATAAACTGAACCTGAAAAGCATTGCCGGTTTCGTTCATAGTAAGTTCTATTTCCGGATATTTGGAAATCTCAAACTGCATCTTCTGTATACCTGTTCCCCAGGCTTCTATCAGTTTTAATTCCTTGAAAATTGGAGCAAGAATCCTATTCCTAATCTCAGACCTTCCTGTCCCCAGGGCAGAGGGTGGAAGATTTTCCGGTAATGGACCGGGACTGGTTATTTCCAGCATGTCATCAAAGATAGCAACCTTAATGTCACTGCCAAGAATAGAATAGTCACGATGAATAACTGCATTAATTAGTGCTTCTCTGACTGCCTCAAGGGGATATTCCCACCTGTCTTCACGGTATACTTCTCCTATAGTTGACCCAAGAGCAATATTTCGTTTGATAAAAGCCATACAGGGTTCGATTCCTGCATAAATCGGGCCTTCTATAGAGACCTGATCAAGAAAGATCTTTGTTTCAGTCCCTTTAAAACGGGCACATTCAATTTTAGCATAGGGGAAGAGTTTTTTCCTTTGCGGTGCTTCAGAGAGTAATATTGCGGCATGAGTCGGATAAAGAAGGCCTCTTTCTTTTACAAACAGGCCCAGATTTAGGATTTTCTTTTCATCCAGGGTTCTTCCTGCTATTCGTAAGTAATCTAACTTGAACTTTTCAAGATTAAGTGTATCTGCTGTCAAATCATAGCCAATAAGTTCATCAAAAGATACTTTTCTGCCGGCTCTCTCCAGGGCAATAAGGTTTTCCCCGGAAACTACTCTATTTACAGAGCCAATTCGTATATAAGTACCTTTATGTTTACCTTTGTTTTTCAGGAAATACGGCTTCTGATATCCTGGGAATATTTCTACTATAAGAAGGTTTTTCCCTTCCACATTCTGAAGGTAAATTTCGGGTATTATGTTGGGTGAACATTGATCAAATATATGGTTCGAAGCCTTTTCTTCCAGCTTGAAAATTTCTTCTTCGTGCACGCCAATAATTTGCCTGGGTTCGTCCTTTACACCAAAGACAATCCGTCCTCCGGCACCGTTTGCAAAAGCAATAGCGGTATTGGCAATTTGATTGCCACCGGACCAGGTTTCTTTAAATTCGATTCTTCGTGATTCAGGTTGTAACCAGAAATATTCTTGTTCAATTTATAGTCCTTTAATTGTACCATGTTTTGTGGGTATTTCCAAAATGGAAACAACCACTTCTTCGTTTAGCTCTCCACTATTAAATTTATTCTTAAGATGTTTTGATATTGCAGGAACATATCTAGAAAATTCTTTATTATTCATATGGCCGCATCTGGAATCCCGCCATCAGGATAAGGCTGAATTATTTTATTTTCCATCTTTTATTCCTGTAATACGCCTTATTTCTTTATCAAAATCGGATATATAGTTTCTATCCTGATCTTTTTTGAAAATTTCATATTCCTTATGTGATAAAGCTAAAGCAACTTCATGACTAATTGAACCGGCATTAGTTAGAATTTCATATTCGCTGAATTTCAGAAAAGCATTCAGCTTTTTAATCCAGTCTTTCATATACATGGGAATATTACGAACAGCCTGAAGCTCTTCAAGTAAATCATCAAAAAAACGGGTACTGAAACGGGAACCATACTTGAAGCGATTACTATCAATGGCAAAACCTTTGTGGATATAGTTATGAAGAATTGTTATTGCCCACTGCCTAAATTATGTACCACGGTCAGAATTTATCCGATACCCTACAGCAATAATTGCTTCCAGAGAATAGCAGGTTACATTACGTGAAACCTCTCTTTTCCCCTCAAACTGAACTACCGAGAAAACCTCGGTAGTTGAGGATTCCTCTATTTCTTTTTCTTTATAGATATTCTTTAGATGTAGAGAAATGTTGTCTGAGCTACAACCAAACAGTTCTGCTATTCTTTTTTGTGGTAACCAGATGTTCTCATCAGCATACAGCACTTCTATATTAATTCCCCCTTCAGATGTTTGATATACGGTAATCTGATTGTCAGGGATTTTTTTATTTTTCATCTTCTACTCGTACTTCTATACCATCTTCATTTACCTGTGATGTAAAGATCAGGAACTCGGCTGTACTGTTTCTTATGGTTAGTTTCTTGTCACTCATTTCAACTCTCTTTTATTAATGTCCTATTCATGTCCTGATAATCGTCTCCAATAAGCTCAAATTTCCCTTTAGGCGCAAAATGGGGATAATACTTGTTAAACTCTAATCCATTATTATTCCTTTCCATAATCTGTCCTATAATATTCCTATTGCTCATTCCACCATTCATAATCACTTCAACCTCTTCTTTATCTCTGGCATATCAAGGTAATTTTCACTTGTACTTATTCTTTTCCCTGTCTTTTTTTCCAAGGCTCTTTTTGCATCTCCTGCAATCATGCCTCCATCTTTTGCATCTTGTTTTAATTTATCAAAACCCTGAGAATTATCAGTTTGAGTTATTTCAGTTGTGGCTCTTGTCCGCTTTGTTGCAAGTTCCGGATCTTCTATCTCCTGCACTCTTTCATACCCTACTTCTGCAAGCCATCGTTTAAAAGGTTCTGCTTTTGGGGACGGAATTGACTGGATAATACGAAATATACCCTCGGTATTTGCACAATTTATCTTTTGAGTACCGCCTGCAGTTTCTATAGAAAGGGGGGTGGCAATTTGCACCCACCCTTTGGCAAGTTCTGCATCGCGTCTTCTCATATCCTTAATATAACCCCTGGGGTTCTTTGAGTCGGTTAATGCAAAAATTACATCTTCGATTACAAACCACCACTCATCATTATGTATGGTTTTTCTTATCTCTTTTTTTTGAAATATTGCTATTTTATTGAATTGTGAATTATTCTTCATACCCAAAACCCAGCTCCTGTGTTGCTCTACTTCTTATCCAACTTCCAAACCTATTCTTGATGAAGTGCTTAAAACAGGCATTTCATCCCATTTCCTGCCTTCCAGTAATCTCCCTGTTTTCTTTTTATGAACTCCACCCCATTGCTTGAAATAGAATGGCGTATTTTGTTCGATACATTGCCCTTTTATGTCCATTACCCAGTCTTTTTTCATTTGTCTTGCTCCCGGACCGGATTCACCTCCAACAATTACCCAATCAATGTTACTTAAGTTGAGATGTTCAAGTGGGCCAAGCAGGGGTTCCAGTGATAAAAATCTTATGGCAGCAGGAACCTTTCTTAAATCATCAATCCGGGTTTGTACCTTCCCGTTCTCAACACTGACCCCGATCCAGACATTTTCCGGCCAGTCAATTTCCTGTGCCAATTCACTTAGACGTTCGGATCTTTTTGTAAGGATTTGAAATTGGTGCCAGTGTGCCTGCTTCATAACATCAAAAATTCTGAATATGAAAGTTTCCGGCACTTTTTCATGAAACAAGTCGCTCATGGAATTAACAAATATTGTTTGCGGTTTTTTCCATCTTAAAGGATATTCCAGGACATGTTCATGTAAGGTAACCTGAAATCCATTTATATAATTGGGCTGTCCCATGGCTTTCAATCTCTTTGACATGCGCTCAGCATAGCAGTTTTTACAACCGTCACTAATCTTTGTGCAGCCTGTGATCGGGTTCCATGTAGACTCTGTCCATTCAATAGCTGATTTCTTTGACATCATTTCCTCTTTAAAATATCATTTACAATTTTTACCGCAGTCTTTGCGCCTTGTGGATTACCCGATGCAAAACATAGTAAATATAATGGATTGTTTTTTGAATTGCGGAGCAATAATGGATTTTCAGCAACTCCTGGAAATATCGATTTTAGCCTTTCTATTATGAATTCACTTATTTTATTAAAATCAGTGTCCTTTACTGTATTAGTTTCATCTCCAAAGAG
>CAYSXD010000164.1:0-5586 GCA_964434925.1 uncultured Spirochaetaceae bacterium | reverse complement strand
CTTCTTTTGTTATTGCTAAAGGCCACTTTCATCATTATAATAGAGGGTATGAATCTTTTTGGTAATGTCTGGGTGATTACTCATGTAATCAGACCGGTTCTTGATATATCAATTCTGGCATTTCTTATTTATCAGGTTTATAAAATTCTTGTTCAAACAAGAGCTGTGCAACTTATTCGTGGTGCTTTTCTCATAGGACTACTATATCTTATTGCTTTTCTTTTTAATCTTGAAACACTGCTGTGGATAATGAACGGCCTGGCAACGGTAATTGTTATTATTATTGCTATTATTTTTCAGCCTGAACTACGGAATATATTTTCTAGAATTGGGAGGGGAGAATGGCTTCGCCTGTCTCACAGCGCTCATCCTTTTCAGGTGGATACAGTGATTAATGCTGTTGAGGTCCTTTCCGACAGAAGGAGGGGGGCTTTGATTGTTTTTCCCCGCAGAGTTGGTATTAAGAATATAGTGGAATCAGGAACAAAACTTAACGCAGAACTTTCTTCCAGTCTTATTTTAACTATTTTTGGGCATGATACTCCTTTGCATGATGGAGCAGTGATTATCCGTAACGGAAAAATTACAGCTGCAGGTTGTTTTCTCCCACTGAGTGAACAGGTGGATATTAGGAGAAGTTTCGGAACGCGACACAGAGCTGCTTTGGGTGTTTCAGAGGATACTGATGCTGTGACACTTGTTGTTTCCGAGGAGACAGGCGTGCTTTCTCTGTCATATGATGCAAATCTTTACTATGACCTTTCCCCTGGAAAAATTGCCCGAACGCTTAATGCCCTCCTTAACTATGAGGATGAAACTGAAGAAGCCTGGGAAGAAGAGGAGCCGAGTGTTGAAAGCTAATCGATATATTGATCGAATTCTCCATAATTGGCCTATTAAGATTGTTTCTCTGGCGGCCGCAATTCTGCTTTTTGGGTTTTATCGTATTTCAAGTCTCGAAGAACGATTTTTTACCATACCGTTGAAAATAAAGGTAAACAGCAGATTGATTATTTCCGGTGAATATTCTCAAACAGTACGGGTCACCGCTCGGGGAAGGGCCGATGATATTCTACTTATTCTTAATGATGATATTAACGCTTCCGTTGATTTTTCAAAATATAGGGAGGAAGGTATTTATACTCAACCGGTAAAGATTACACGCAAAGGTGCTGCATTAAATATAAATCCCATAGAAATACGTGTTGATCCTCTTGAAATTACCCTGTCCCTTGAGAAGAAGATGGTAAAAAGTCTCAAAATTAAACCTTCGATTATCGGATTCCCTGAAAAAGGGTATGATCTGTCCCAGTCTTTTATCACACCGACTACTGTCGAAGTGGAAGGACCGGAAAGTGTCATAACAAATCTTGAATCTATACAGACTGAGGACATTGATATCTCAACGAAGAAAAGTGATTTCACGTCCCGAATACGTTTAAGAAAGCCTGATCCCTCTGTGATTTTCCCCGGAGGAAAAGTAGTGGAATTCACTGGTATAATAACTGAAGTTAATATTGTAAGAACAATGACTTCTTTAGATATAATAGCTCTGGATCTTGACAGCAGCCTGGAGCTTGATGAAATTCAATCGAACAACACCCTGCGAATCAGGGGTAAACAATTACAGCTGGAAACATACACTAATGATGATTTTAGATTTACCGTTGACTGTTCGGATATAAAAAAGCCGGGGACGTATTCACTGAAGGTTGTTCCTGATGTGCCTTCCGGTATTCTCGTCCTTGATTATACTCCCCGAAAAATTCAAGTGATAATTAAGAAAACAGTTAAGGAGATGAATTTTTGATAAGAGGTGTGGGTATAGATATTGTGAGTATAAACAGAATGAGGCACTGGCCTCAGGTTGAGGGGATTATTACTCGTTTTTTTAATGCATCGGAAATAGCAGCTGCTAAAGAACGGGGGCATTCATTTGTGCTTTCTCTCGCAGCCCGGTTTGCCGCAAAAGAGGCATTTGGAAAGGCGCTTGGTACAGGATTAAAAGGATTGAAACTGACTGATATTGAAGTAGTAAATAATTACAATGGAAAACCTGATATAGTACTTCACGGATCGGCTCTCAGGGCCTTTACTGATAATGGTGGTGGGAGAATCCTTCTCTCTCTCACGCATGAAAAGGAAGCTGCTGTGGCAGTTGTTATAATAGAGGATCCAAATGGAACATAAATCTGAAAATACTATTACATTTTTTTCAAAAGAACCGTATCTTTGCCCTGTATGTGAAAGTAAATTTTATAGAGAGGAGCTGAGGACGGGGCGGGGTCGGCTTAATGCCGGAGATTTAACGGAAGAATTAAGAAGGCTCTATCAGCCTTCGGCAAAATTTGGCGAAGTGGTTCCCCTAATCTATCCGGTTATGGTTTGTCCGGAATGCCTGTACGCAGGATTTCAAACTGATTTTTATGATCTACCGGAGGATAAAAAAGAAATTGCAGCAGAAGGGGCGGATAAAAGACGTGAAGCTGTTTCCGGAATTTTTCCGGCTCTTGATTATTCCGAACCTCGCGGGTTAAAAGAAGGTGCCTCTTCATATCTTCTTGCAATGATGTGTTACGACTATTTTACTGCTGAAAATAATCCGGTTTTCAAGCAGGGACTTTCCGCTTTGCGAAGTGCATGGATTTTTAACAGCCTCCATGAGAAATTTCCTGTGGAAAATTATGATTATCTGGCTAAGTTGTTCTACCGGAAATCCGGTTTTTTTTACTCACTTGCCATTGAGTATGATGAGAACGGTACGCAGGTATTAAAAACTGTCGGGAATTTAGGTCCTGATCTTGATAAAAATTACGGTTATGACGGAGTACTTTATATATCAGCCCTTCTTGAATATTATTATGGTTCTGATAAAGACAATGAAAAACGAATTCAATCTCTTCAAAAAGCAAAAACAACGGTGGCACGAATCTTTGGAATGGGGAAGTCTTCCAAAGAGAAACCGGGCAGTATTCTGGAAAAGGCAAAGGAACTTCATGCTTCCATCGCCGACGAATTAAAGCGTCGGATAACAGAGTAATGCGCAGAATAAAACTTATTCTTGCTTACGAAGGTACAAATTTTTCCGGATGGCAAATACAAAAAAAAGATCGAACCGTTCAGGGAGAACTGGAAAAAGCTCTTAACCAACTTCATAAACATAAAGTAAGTGTTACCGCCGCGGGGAGAACAGATGCCGGAGTTCATGCACGGGGGCAGGTGTGTCACTTTGATTCGGATGCATCTATCCCTGAAAAAAAATATAGAGATGCCTTGAATTCAATACTACCGGCTGATGTACGTATTCTTTCGAGTAATAATGTGGATAATAGATTTCATGCCCGGTTTAGTGCAAAAGAACGCAGTTACCGCTACTATATTAAATCAACGGGAGAAATGCTCCCCTTGTATCGGAATTTTTGTCTTTCCATGCGTGTTATACCTCCTCTTTCGGCATTGAATTCCTGTGCACGTCAGATTATTGGAACTCACGATTTTTCCACATTTACCGCTGCCGGTGACAAAAGCACTTCAAGAATACGTGAAATATATTCATCATCCTTCTTTATTGAAAAGGGGTATATAGTGTATAAAATAGAGGGTACGGCGTTTTTATGGAAAATGGTTCGCTCATTGGTAGGGACGATGGTGGAAACAGCTGTTCTTCCCTTTCCGGGAGAGCGAATGAGAGAAATACTTTTATCGGGGGAACGAAGTATGGCCGGTATAACAGCACCGGCAAAAGGACTGTATTTTTACAAGGTGAAGTATGAGTGATAGGATAACAGCTGATTTTTTACATCTTATTGATACGACGCATGATTTTATCTCAACTGGTTTTAGAAAAAATCATTCAAAGGAAAAGGCAGTACAAAAAACTGATTCTCTTGAACTTATTTCTCAAGAGATAGCCGCATGCAAAAAGTGCAGGCTGTGCGAAACAAGAATAAAAACAGTTCCGGGGGAAGGGATACCGAATCCAAAAATTTTGATTATTGGAGAAGCCCCGGGTGCGCAGGAAGATAAAACAGGGATCCCATTTGTCGGAAGAGCCGGGCAATATATGGACAAATGGATGGATGCTATTAATCTAAAAAGGGGCAAAGACCTTTTTATTGGAAATATTGTAAAATGCAGACCTCCCGATAACAGGGATCCTTATCCGGATGAGATCACTGCCTGCAGAGGGTATCTTGAAAGACAGATACACCTTCTGCGCCCGGAACTTATCCTTTCGGTGGGAAGGATAGCTATTCAATTTTTAACAGGAAGTACATCCGGGATTGGAAGGTTACGTGGAAAAATGTATGAATTTAAGGGAATTCCTGTTATTCCAACGTATCATCCCAGTGGTGTTTTAAGAAATCCGGGTGAATACCGAAAGCCTGTCTGGGAAGATCTTCAAAAAGTGAAAGAGTTTCTGGACAAGAATGAAATATCTTGATGTAGTTTTTAACCTTCCTCTTCACTCATCGTTTACCTATAGTATAGATAACTCTGTTACATGTGATCTCGGGTTTCGGGTTTCGGTACTCTTCAGGAATCGAAAGGTGACAGGTTATGTTATTGGTTCTTTGGAAGACAGACCGGTTGGAAATTTTGAAATAAAATCTATTGTAAAAGTTATTGATTCGCAGGCAGTTTTTGGTAAAGAAGAAATAGAGCTTGCTGAATGGATTTCCGGAATGTACTTCTGCTCTTTTGGCGAAGCACTGGGCATAATGCTTCCGGGTGGGAGAAGAGTAAGTGTTCTTCCTGCCTTTGACGCGGAAGATCCGGTGAGTAGTGATGTTAAAAAGCTTTCCGGTGAACAGAAAGAGGCTGTGGAAACTATAGTACAATCCGAAGATCGGCTGCTGTATCTTTTTGGTATTACCGGATCCGGTAAAACGGAAGTCTTTTTACAGGCTGCAGAACAAATTATAGCCCAGGGGAAAGGCGTTATTTATCTTGTTCCTGAAATATCGCTTACCCATCAACTTGCCAGAGATCTGAAAACGCGCTTTTCCTGTGGGATTGCTCTTCTCCATTCATCCTTAACTCCTTCCCAAAGGCTGAAAGAATGGATGAAAGTAAAAAATGGAGATGCCCCTTTTGTCATTGGAGCACGAAGTGCAGTCTTTGCTCCGGTAAAAAATCTGGGACTGATCATTATTGATGAAGAACATGAGGGGTCATACAAATCAGGCTCTACTCCACGGTATCATGCCCGTCAGGTAGCGATGAAACGTGTACTGGCTGCAGGCGCAAAGATTGTTATGGGAAGTGCTACTCCGTCTCTTGAAGCCTATTATCTTATGGAGAACGGTCGTATAAAAAAAATGGTGCTCTCAAGACGCCTTTCGGGAGGAAAATTACCCGAGCATCTTCTTGTCCCAATGTATAACGAACCGTCACCGCTTTCCAAAACTCTTTTACAGGCAATGAGGTTTACCCTCGAAGAGAAAAAGCAGATTATTCTTTTTTTAAACCGTAGAGGATTTTCCTACTTTTTCCATTGCAGATCCTGCGGTTATGAGATGACTTGCAGTCATTGTTCCATTCCTCTTACCCTTCACAAAGATAGAAACAGGATGGTGTGCCATT
>CAYSXD010000163.1:0-5589 GCA_964434925.1 uncultured Spirochaetaceae bacterium | reverse complement strand
ATCCAATTGAAGCATTACGTTACGAATAGTAATAACGGTACCCGGGAAAGGTGCCTTAAAAAATAAGACACTTGTAGAAGTGTGAAAATAAACGAGGAGAAAAGAATGAAGAAAATTATTGGTATTACATTACTTGTTTTACTGCCGTTAGCAGTAGTAATGGCTCAGAGTTCCCCGGATGATCCGGCAATAATTAAGGCAAAAGAAGAAACTGCAGTCGTTTTTGACATTGGAAGATTGTTTGGATATCTGAACACTATGGAAAATGAAGAAAAAAGTCTGGCTCTGACAAAGGATCAGCTGGAAGAGATTTATAAAATAATGACGGTACTTAAGCGGACCGATAGAGTAGAACCTGATATTGCGGACAGTCTGCTTGCTAATCTGGAGGATAATATTCTTACACCGGATCAGCTGATGTACACCGATCAGCTTGCAATTGCTAAAATGGAAACCCGGACTGCAGGTACCGGTGGAGGAGGAGGTGGCCAAATTACCAATTATATTGCCGGAGGAGCTTTTAATCCAATGAAAGATCCCTCAAAAAATATAGGTAAAGATTTTGATGTTTTTTTCCACTATGTCACAAAAAAACTTGGTAAATAAAAGACTGCTATAAGAAAAGGAGCTGTTACTATCAGCTCCTTCTGTTCTAAACTCTCATACTTAAATGCCGGCCATTTTATAAAACTCATCAGCATCAAGTGTTTCAACTTTCAAAAGTTTGGCAGCGATATCTTTAAGTTGTTCCTTTTTATCCTTAAGAAGAGCTACGACATGCGTGTACCGATCTGCCAGTATCCGGGCTACTTCCTCATCAGTATACTGCTGTGTTGCTTCTGAATACTCTTTCTCCATACGGGGGGTTGCAATATCACCAAGAAAGTGAGATCCGCGTTTTGACAGTACCATATTTTTGAATTTCTCACTCATACCATATTCGGTAATCATACTACGTGCTATATCTGTTGCCCGCGTAAGATCATTGGCGGCTCCCGTTGATATTTCGTTAAAAATAATTTGTTCGGCAGCACGTCCCCCAAGAAGAACATCAATCTTGCCAAGAAGTTCGTCACTGCTCATAAGGAACCTGTCTTCTGTTGGTGTCTGGAGCGTATAGCCAAGGGCACTGATACCCCGGGGAACGATGGTTATTTTCTGAACCGGGTCAGCTCCGGGAGTACTTGCTGCCGTTAATGCGTGTCCTGTTTCATGATGAGCAACAATTTCCCTCTCTTTTGGATTGATAAGACGATTTTTTTTCTGAAGACCGGCTACCGCTTTTTCAATTGCTTCTTCCAGGTCTTCCTGAAGAACTTCCTTCCTCCCTGCTCTCACGGCAAGCAAGGCCGCTTCGTTGATAATATTGGCCAGGTCCGCTCCCACAAAACCCGGAGTTGCCCGGGCAACTTTGTTCAAATCTACAGAAGGAGCAAGTTTCACATCCGATACATGAATTTTTAAAATTGCCTCGCGTCCAACAAGATCGGGACGGTCCATAACAACCTGCCGGTCAAAACGTCCGGGTCTAAGGAGTGCAGGATCAAGTATTTCCGGTCTGTTTGTGGCTCCCAGAAGAATGACTCCTGTTGTTGAATCAAAGCCGTCCATTTCTACCAGAAGCTGATTAAGGGTTTGTTCCCGTTCATCATTCCCTCCGGCAATATTCATTCTGCTCTTTCCAATTGCATCAAGCTCATCTATAAAAACAATACAGGGGGATTTTTCCCTCGCCTGTTTAAAAAGATCCCGTACGCGTGCTGCACCGACACCAACAAACATCTCAACAAAGTCGGCACCGCTCATTCTAAAAAAAGGAACCTTCGCTTCGCCGGCAACTGCCCGCGCAAGGAGTGTTTTTCCTGTTCCCGGAGCACCTACAAGGAGAACCCCTTTCGGTATTTTGCCACCTATTTCAGTATACTTTCCAGGGGTTTCAAGAAAATCAACAATTTCTTTCAATTCCTCTATCGATTCTTCAGCACCGGCGACATCAATAAATTTGACACCTGTATCTGTTTCGGCAACAATCATTGCCTTATTATTGCCGAAATTCATAACTCCAGCACCAAACTTTCCCATTTTCTTTGCCATGAGTTTCCATATTATATAGATAAAGGCAAAGGGTAAAATCCAGCTCAGCAGAAAATTCATCAGCATTGGATTCTTCTTTACCACGGCAGCATAATCTACATTGTGAGCATCCATCAATGGTATAAAGGCAGAATCGCGTATAGGGACTGTCTGATAAATAATAGCTTTACCTGTGGCGGTAGATTTATCTCCCTGCGTCTTTGATGTTCCATAATAGTATTTTTCTGTTATCTGAACTTTTGTTATCTGGCCATTTACTATTTTCTGCTTGAAGTCACTGAAACTGATTGTTTGTTCGGTTTGCTTCATCTGCCCCAGAGAGGTATTCAGTACAAATATAATAAGCAGTGTAAAAATGAAAAACCACAAAGAAAATTTAAACTGCTTAGGGTTCATGTTAAAAAGGGGTTCATGTTTAATTGGTCCGGTTTCTTTATGATCTTTATTCCATTTAGAATCGCTCTTTTGAGCATGTGTTATATTTTCGTTTTTATCTTCCATACTCTTAAAATAGCAATAAAGATTATATAAGTAAAGTCTGAAAGGTAAACCCATTTTTAAAACATGATTTTTATGCGTTGTGTCTAATAATACATCGGTTTGCCGGAAGTATAAAACAGAATTCCGGGCGCACTCTACAAGCTTACCTTATAAACCGCTCATCATCCCGTGAATCTTTGAGTTTATGGACATTCTTTTCCAGCCAACCGGTTCTGGCGGTCTCCCGTACATCAAATTCCGGCACATAAGAAATTATAAAAACTATATCAGAGAAAGTAATAATGTATTGACAAAATGTATTGATATACTTATGTTTCAATTATGGAGTTTGAATGGGATAAGCGAAAAAATAGTATAAACATAGAAAAGCACGGAATCGATTTCCATGATGCGGAGAGTGTTTTTCAAAGCAAAAGATTGAGCATTGAAGACAGCAGAGAAGAGTATGGAGAGAAGAGAATTATCACTGTCGGCCGGATTGGAAACGTTGTAAATGTGGTTGTTTATACAATGCGGAATGAAAAAATAAGGATAATTTCAGCCCGTAGAGCAAATGAAAGAGAACGAAGGAGATATTATGAAAAGATTGGAGAAGCAGAAATCAAAACCAAGTGAAAAAAGAGCAGATAGTAGTATCAATTATTCAGATATCCCTGAACTGGATGATTACTTTTGGGAACATGCGAAAATAGAATATCCGGAAAATAAAAAACCAATTACTTTGCGAATGGACAGTGATGTTCTGGAATGGTTCAGATCAAGTGGTAAAGGCTACCAGACGAGGATCAATGCAATTCTGCGATCCTATTTCGAAGCGAATAAAAAAAAGAATGCCTGATAAATAATTATTGAAAATACTACCTTATAAACCGCTCATCATCCCGTGAATCTTTGAGTTTATGGACATTCTTTTCCAGCCAACCGGTTCTGGCGGTCTCCCGTACATCAAATTCCGGCACATACGGTTTTACATCCAGCAGTAATGTTCCATCAATAATATCAACATCGTGTATCTTCAGCACATTGCCTTCAACACTCATTAACCGAACAATTGACAGTCCTATTGGATTTGGCCGGGATGGTGCTCTGGTGGCAAAAATACCATGCGGTTCAGTATCCATAAAGGGTGTTACTTTCGGGTTCCATCCGTGTACCAGGTGGAAATGGTAAAGCAGGATAATAAAGGAAAAACCATCAATATCCTTAAGACCTTCTGTAAACTCCGGGAAAATTTCAATGGCTCCTTCAATACCCATGGCAGCTGAGGGCTGAATAGGCGTCCCTTTCGGTTCCGTAAAAGGAGAATGTATAATACCGATAGGAATATAGTGCATTTCTTCATAGGGAACAGATTTATTCATTTTTTTTGCCTCCTGCAATTTTTTGATTTTCTATAAAAACAAAACTATTTTTCATCAAGATGTACCCTGCTGAGAAAAAATATACCCACTACCGTAAGAAATCCAAGTCCTAAAAACATAAAGCGGTAGGAATTCCCTCCCAGACGGGTAAAGTGATCAAGAAAAGCTCCTGAAAGGAGGGGCAGGCCTGTACTTATCGGCATAACCAGCAGTGGTGCAACACTGAAGAAATTGGTAGCATCTTTTACCCCTGATATTTTTTTTACAGATGGCATGTAAACAAGACTTCGTGTTCCTCTGGATACTCCCATCAGGAAACTGGCAATAAGGAAAGCCAGGAGGCTGGTGAATAAAAAGAGGATAAGAGCAGTGATTAACGAGATGATCTTGGCAGTCATGTATTTACTCTTCATGCTTAAAAATTTAGTTCTTCCGAAAAGTATATTGATTGAAATCATTCCCGAGTAACTTAAAATCACAAAAACACCCGCAGCAGTTGATAATTTTATACCGCAGAATTCTGTAGCATAGTTGGCGTAGAAAGCCATAATGCTTATAAGTGCGTACAGTTCAAAGTCGCTTGCAAGGAGAAGAAGGAAATTACGGTTGTGAAGGGCTATACGGGCATCAGACGTAAATTTATGAAGTTTTGCTTTAAAGAACATTTTTTTGCTGGTTTGTTCTCTTGAAGACTCAAGAAAAATGGAGTTTCCCTCCGGTCCATACGGCGTAGATTCCTTCGTTAACAGAAACAGAAGACTGCCGGTTATAAACACGATGCCAACGAGAGAAAAGATCAGACTCGCACCTTCAGCAGAGAAGGAGTATTGAGAAATAATTCTTAAAATGACAAATCCACTTAAAAACTTACCAAAACTTTGAAATATCCACATTATGGAATGACCCGAAATAATTTTACCTTCTGAATAAATTTTCACAAGGTAATTTTGCCAGGTTGGGAGGATAAGTCCTATTCCAATTGAAAAAAACGTGTAAACGATAAAAAAGAACTGTAAAGTATCTGGTGTAAAACCGGTAAAGTGTAAAAAAATGCCAAAGAACAGCATTGGCAGCGAGGCAAAAAGGTGCAGTACAATGACAGCTGTTTTTTTATGTTCAAGGTGAGCGGTAAAAAATCCGGAGAAAAGAGAAAATAATGATATCCCGATAAAAAACAGCGTGGGAATAAGCCCTATGAGAAAACTGCTTGCTCCCAGATGTCTTAAAAACAGCTGCAGAAACGTTGATTCCATGACAACCGGCAGTCCAAGACCCCAGAACAGCTCTACAACTGATATACCAATTGTATTCCGTATGAAATATCTGTCTATATATGAAGTTGAAGTATTCAGATGCAGCCTCCTGCCTATCTTACTCCTTATCATTTTTTTCCACTTTATGAAAGAGAAGAGCTGGTTTGAAAATGGTACAATGGTTTCCATGTGCCTTTCAGGGATCTGTATTCATAATCCTGTTTTTAAGGTGTATTCACCGAAGCTGGTGGACGATCAAAACTACTCTTTCTACCCATGGCCTCACCACTTTCTGGTTGTATTCGATCCTGAAGCAACGGCCCCGTCAATAATCGTAATAGTGTTGTCTACTGTACCGGTAACTTTTGTATAACGCTTTT
>CAYSXD010000162.1:0-5593 GCA_964434925.1 uncultured Spirochaetaceae bacterium | reverse complement strand
GTACCTGCTGAGCAAGAATGTCAAGTTTTTCCCTGTTTTGCCTACGCTCCTTTTCGGCGACAAGATACCTCCTGATCATTGTTTTTTCGCTCCTGTTGTACGAAAAATAGAATGCTCCGTTTTCTCCCACAATTCCGGCAATGGGCCACATTCTGGCAAAATAGTCACACCAGCCGGCTGGCCGCCCGGTGATAAGGACTACCTGTATACCAGCTTCCCGCAGACGGTATATCCCGTGAAGTGTTTCAGAAGGCATCATACCATCCTTTGTAATGGTATCATCTATGTCGGTAAAAACAAATTCCAGATCAGCACACAGCTGATCCGGAATTTCAGAAACCGGTTTAATTTCTATAGATTTATGCATTCAATTATTTCCAGTATTTCACCATTCGTTTCCGCAGCGATTCCCGGTAGCTATCCCAGTCAGTAATGGGTTTTTTCGCTATACCTTCTTCACAGGCAGCTTTTGCGACAGCTACAGCTTCCCACTCAATAACACGCGGATCAAAAGGCTTGGGAACAATATACTCCCGTCCGAAGGAAAAGGAGTCCCCGCCGTAAGCTCTGGATACAATTTCAGGGACTTCTTCCTTCGCCAGTGCGGCAAGAGCTTTAGACGCTGCAATTTTCATACCTTCAGTAATATCCGTGGCACCAACATCAAGTGCTCCCCGGAAAATAAAGGGAAATCCAAGGACATTATTTATTTGATTTGGTTTGTCACTCCGGCCCGTTGCCATAATTACATCACTCCGGGTCTGTTTTGCAAGTTCATATGTTATCTCCGGATCTGGATTTGCCATGGCAAAAACAATGGGATTTTTATTCATAGATAGAAGCATTTCAGGGGAGACACAGTTTTTAACCGACACTCCCATAAAAACATCAGCCCCTTTCATTGCATCCGAAAGAGTCCGTGATAGTGTATCGTTGGCGATAGACTCTTTTTCCGGGGTCATGCGTTCTGTCCGTCCCTTGTAAATAACGCCTCTGCTGTCACACATTGTAAGATTTTCTTTCTTTACACCTAGCGTAATAAAGAGTTTAGCACATGACATCCCTGCCGCGCCGGCCCCGCTGAAAACAACTTTTATCGTTGAAATTTCTTTTCCTGTTATTTCCAGAGCATTAATGAGCCCCGCAGAAGAGATAATAGCCGTTCCGTGCTGATCATCATGAAATATTGGAATAGAACAGATTTCTTTTAACTTTTTCTCAATATAAAAGCACTCCGGAGCTTTAATATCTTCAAGATTAATACCGCCGAATGTCGGCTCCATTGTTTTTACCATATCGATAATTTTATCAGGATCTTTCGTATTCAGTTCAATATCAAAAACATCAACATCGGCAAAACGCTTAAACAGGACACCCTTCCCTTCCATTACAGGTTTACTTGCCAGGGCTCCCCGGTCTCCCAGACCTAGAATAGCGGTACCATTGGAAACAACACCAACCAGATTCCCCTTATTTGTATAGGTGTAGGCATCCAGATCATTTTTCTCAATTTCCAAAACAGGTGCGGCTACTCCGGGAGTATAGGCAAGAGCTAATTCATCCGCAGTTGAACAGGGCTTTGTCGGCACCACTTCCGTTTTCCCGGGAACTCCATTCATTGAGTGATAGGCAAGTGCCCGCTTTTTAAGATCATCCATTATTATTTCTCCCAGGGAAACGAATAACTCATATTAAAACGTTTCTTTAATTCATCAATTTGATCCTGAAGAGTCTTTGGAACAGGACATCCGTGTACTTTCCGATACTGCCATGCATCCCATTCTTTCTCACCGGCAGTATATATTCTATCCTGGCCGGGAGCTTTCTTTGATTTTCTGAGATCACGCATAATATTACCGGCTATCTTTTTAAATTCTTTCGGGTCTATAAATTCACTGATGTCTATTGCAATAAAGAAATGTCCCAGGGGATAGGGTATCTTGTTTCCGTCTTTATCGAACCCATTCAGTGCTTTAAGGTAGGAACCTCCCTGAAGAGCGGCAGAAAGAACTTCAACAATGGTTGTAAAACCGTAGCCTTTGTATCCGCCTGTCTGATCTCCCAAACCTCCAAGCGGGGCAAGCGCCGCCTTACCTTTCGTCAGGTCAATAAGAATCTGAGCCGTATCTGTCCGGGTTTCACCGTCTTCACCAATAACCCATCCGGGAGGTATACTTTTTCCAGCCCTTCCGTAAACTTCTATCTTCCCCCGCTGGGAAACGGAAGTAGCACAGTCAAGAAGAAAGGGGAACTTCTCATCAGTGGGAAATCCGACAGTCAGAGGATTGGTACCAAGCATATTCTCAACACCGAAGGTCGGTGCAATGGAAGGACGGGCATTGGTCCCGGTCATTCCTATCATCCCGTTTTCAATAGCCATAAGCGCGTAGTATCCGGCAATACCATAGTGGGTTGAGTTCCGAACTGCCGTCATTCCCATTCCATGTGCTTTCGCTTTGTCAATTGCCATCTGCATTGCTGTTTTTGAAACAACATGTCCCATACCATTGTTCCCGTCGAGTACAGCGGTAGTTTTTCTGTCCCGAATAACATCAATATTTGTTATTGGATTCATGATCCCCGCGTCGATGCGATCAATGTAAATTGGTTTCAGCCTCCCTATTCCATGGGAGTCTATTCCTCTTTTATCTGAAGTAATGAGTACATCAGAAATAATATCCGCGTCCTTTCCCGGTATTCCCACCCCTTTGAGGGAATCTTTCATAAAATTTTCAAGAGTATCAAAATCCACCCATTCGCATTCTTTGTATGCATCCTCATATGCCATATCGTCCTCCTGCTCAAAATAGTTATTAATCAGGTCTTTCAACCTTTATTATTTCTATACCGGCAGACTCAAGGTTCTCCCGGTAACTTTCTTCGAAATCCCAATCGGTAATAAGCACATCCATCCCGCTTACCGGAATAGTAAGAAAATTGGAAATTTTTCCTATTTTTGAATGGTCCGCCACACATATTACCGGTCCCTGTGTTCGTTCAACCATTTTCCTGGTAATTGCCGCTTCCTGATACACGGGAGAGGTCAGTCCGCCTTTAAAACTTAGACCGTCAGCACCAATAATAATTTTTGATGCGGTAATTTGAGAAACAATCTGCGAGGCAAATTCCCCTACAAGACAATTGGATGAGGGGCGGAACAGCCCTCCTGTAAGAATTAGTTCCAATCCGGGCATACTGCCAAAATTCGCGGCCGCGGCAACATTGTTCGTTATAACCCTTACATTTTTCAACCGGGTAATAAAGCGGATAACCTGATAGGTAGTTGAACCACTGTTGATAAAAACAGTATCTCCTTCTTCAATCATTTCAGCCGCTTTCCGCCCGATAGCTTCTTTACAGATTGCGTTTGTTTTATCCTTTTCCTGATAATGAAATTCACGCATCATCGGTTGTGTACTAACGGCCCCCCCGTGGGTTCTCTCGAGAAGGCCCCTTTCTTCAAGAACAGCAAGATCCCGGCGTATGGTAATGACAGACACTCCAAGAATTTCTTTCAAGGATTCTACCGTTACCAGGCCTTTTTCTTTTACAAGTTTTGCAATCTGTACCTGTCTTTCAGCAGGAATCGCACTCGCTCTCATACATCCCCCTCACAATCATCAAAATATGATTTTTTTTGAACTTTGTCAATGCTTTTATGATCGTATATTTATCCTATTTCCATTTCAAACAACGTCCCACGGCATTCTGCCATCCGGCATACAGGTTACCGGCTTTTTCCCGGCTCATTTTAGGAGTAAAAATACGATCTTCTTTCCATATTTCTTTCAACTCCTCCGTATCTCTCCAGAACCCGACAGTCAACCCTGCCAGGTACGCCGCACCCATTGCCGTCGTTTCAACATTTTCCGGCCTAATAAGGGACATACCTAGAATATCGCTTTGAAACTGCAGGAGAAAATTATCACGTGAAGCTCCCCCGTCAACCTTACATTCATGTAACGTAATTTCTGAATCCTTTTCCATCGTCTCTACCACATCACGCGTCCGGTATGCGATAGATTCCTCAGCGGCCCTGATAATATGTTCCTTTGTCGCACTCCGTGTAAGACCGACAATACCCGCTTTGGCTTCCTGATCCCAATAGGGGGATCCAAGCCCCTGAAATGCCGATACAAGATACACTCCTCCTGTATCGGCAACCTTAGCCGCAATCACTCCGGCATCAGTTGCACTTTGAATAATACCAAGGTTATCCCGAAGCCACTGGATAACTGCACCAGCCATAAAAACTGACCCCTCAAGAGCATAGGTAACCTTATTATCAAATCCGAGAGCAATTGTTGTCAGAAGGCCGCTCTCTGAAATTCGTGGTTTCTCACCTATATTCATCAGCATAAAACAGCCTGTTCCATAGGTATTTTTAAAGGAGCCTGTCTCTATACACATCTGACCGAATAATGCAGACTGCTGATCTCCTATTGCACTGGCAACCGGTATTTCAGCACCAATCAGTTCCCGGTCAGATACACCATATACAAATCCCGAAGGTTTTACTTCCGGAAGTAATGATGGAGGTATGCCAAAAATTCTCAAAAGCTCTTTATCCCATTCAAGAGTATTTATATTAAAAAGCATCGTTCGTGAGGCGTTTGTATAATCGGTAACATGTACTTTCCTCCCCGTTAGATTCCAGATAAGCCAGGTATCCACCGTACCAAAAAGAAGTTCACCTTTTTCCGCCCGTTTCCGTACTCCTTCTACATTATCCAGAATCCAGCGTATTTTTGAGGCAGAAAAATAAGCGTCAATAATCAGACCTGTCTTTTCCTGAATGAGCTTCTCCAGCCCCTGTTTCTTTAATGAATTACAGTAACCGGTAGTTCGCCGGCACTGCCAGACAATCGCGTTATAGACAGGCTTTCCCGTTGTTCTGTCCCAGACAATTGTTGTTTCACGCTGGTTTGTGATCCCGAAAGCGGCAATATCCGTTATGTTAATGGAATTTTTTTTGATCAGTTCCCGCAGAACACTCAGCTGGCCGGAAAGAATATCCATCGGGTTATGCTCTACCCAGCCTTCATTTGGATAAATTTGAGGGTATTCTTTCTGAGCAACACCCTTAATTTCACCGGCTCTATCAATAAGCAAAGCCCGGGAACTTGTTGTCCCCTGATCCAGTGCAATAATGTACTTCATAGCATGCCCTCCGAAAAAAAAGCATTGCTATATTCTACCACAAACTCCTATTGATGCAACAGAAAAAAGTCAAAAAAGTGCAGATAAAATCAGAAATAAGATATATCGGAAGAGAGGAATACCCAACAGAAAGTATGCGGAAACGTACTCTTGAACCTGAACAAAATAGAGTATATAATAGTTCTCTAATGCTGACGAATCTTGAACAATGGAAAAAAATAATTCTTTCTCTGGACGATAATGATTTTTTTGATATTATGAGAAATTATCTGGGAGAACTCCAGACCCCTTTTAATAAACATACTTTAATAGAGAAACTGCTTGTTTTTCTGTCAAGAGAAACAACTGTAGAACGAATAATATCCCTCATCAGTAATGCTGACGCATATCTGCTGACCCTTATCTATTCCCTCGGGGAGCCTGATGCAAAAAT
>CAYSXD010000161.1:0-5638 GCA_964434925.1 uncultured Spirochaetaceae bacterium | reverse complement strand
GTAACTATTCCAAGAGGGCCAATTGCCTTTGCTCCCTGTTTCGCGAATACAACGGCAATAAGGGCAAAAACACCAATAGGAGCATACTGAAGAACACCGCGAACTATTATGTACATTACTTCGGCAGTTCCGTCAAACACATCAAAAAGAACATTTCCTGCTTTTTTTAATCGGTCTTCTTTACTTGATTTAAGATAGGAAATGCCTATTCCAAAAATAATTGCAAAAAATATGGTTGGAAGAACTTTTCCTCCGGAGAGTGCTCCAAAGGGATTCTTAGGAATAATTGCTATAAGTGTATCTACAAATTTGGGTTGTTTTAAAACTCTTCCGGCAGCATCTGCGGCAGAACCTAATGCAAGCCCCATTCCAGGTTTAAAAATATTTCCCATTAATAAACCGATAGCAACGGCAAATGCGGAGGTAAGCAGATAATAAAGAATAATTTTTACTCCTACTTTACCGAGTTCGGCAGGGCTTATACTTGCAGCCCCTACAACCAGTGAGGCGAGAATAATCGGCATAACAATCATCTTCAATAAATTAATGAAAAGTGCACCGAACGGATTTACCCAGCTAATTGACGGGCCGACTATAATGCCGACAATTGCGCCGAGAACCAGTCCCAGTAAAATACGAATGAGAAGATTTGACTTGAAGTACCAGTCAAACATTCCCTTTTTTGAATCTGTACTCATAATTTCCTCCATTGTGATATCTCTTATCTTTTAGTAAACATCTGTTTACAGCACAGTGGAAGTACCCGATATGAGAACATATGTATTCTATTTTTTGAATTTCTTCTCTTTATCTACACCAAATGGTGTATAAAAAAGGAGCAATGGTCTTAGATAAGGTTTTCATCAATAACCTTCTTGATAAACTCGACTTTTGAATTTACCTGAAGTTTACGGTAGATATGAAGAATGTGTTTTTTTACCGTTGACGATGCAATTCCGTGTTTCAAACTGATTTCTTTGTAGGTAAGCCCTTCAACAATTGATTTAAGGATTTCTTTTTCACGGGGGGTTAGATTATACTCTCTTTTTTCTATACTTTTTGTTTTTTTTCTAAACTCATCAAGTATTTTCCGTGCAATTTGTGGACTGATTGGAGCACCTCCGGTATGTATACTTTTTATTTGAGAAATTAGCTCTCCCGGACGGGTATTCTTTAAAATGTACCCTGTTGCTCCTGCTTGAATAGCGTTTAATATTTTATCTTCCTCTTCAAATATTGTAAGAATAAGAATATCAATGCCCGGGTATTCCTTTTTAATTACTTTCGTTGCCTCTATCCCGCTCATCCCGGGGAGACCGATATCCATAAGAATAATATTGGGAACATCAAAAAGGGGGAATGAATCAATAAATTTTTCTGCCTGGTTGTATGTTTTTAATACCTTAATTCCGGGATCAGCATCAATCAGATATTTAAGTCCCTGCCGTACTTCATCAATATCCTCAATAATTGAAAGCTTAATCATCTTTGTGTTCCTTTACGGGTATGCTGATTATAAATTTGGCGCCATTTCCCTTATTTGATTTGATTGTAAGAATACCACCAATTTTGCTGATGCGTTTGCGGATACTGTTCAGCCCGTAGCCTCTACTCGATTCCCGAATAATATCAAACCCCTTACCGTTGTCTTTAAAAGAAAACAATAATCTGGTGGGAAGAGCTCTGATATCAATTGAGACAGCAGAGGCCTCTGAGTGCTTAAGTACATTTGTTACAAGTTCCTGAAGAATCTTCTCTGCTTCAAATCGTACATTTTGAGGTAAGGAATTAATAATATCCTTATTCTTTATTTTATATTTAAGATGTATATTTTTTAATTTGAGCCTGTTTTTTATGCTTAAAAGAAAAAATTCCGCGAAATCAATGATTAACCGCTCACCTGTATGATCAAAAATAATTTCTTTCAGGTCCTGTATACCCGCTTCAGTATTCTTCTCAATTCGTCCAAGCATATTTTCCAGTAACTCAGGATCAGAACCGGAGGCAGACCGAGCCACATTATTGCTTATAAAAATATTAGTCAGCCGGGCCCCAAGCGAGTCATGGAGATTTCTGAATATTCTTTCTTTTTCTTCTAAAATCCGTAACCGGGTATTTTCTACTTGAAGTTTCGTTACTTCGAGAGTCCTTTTCTTTACCGCATCTTCCATTCTATAAGTATAAGTTTCACGAATTTCAGCAAGTTCATTAAAAAGTGTACCTATTTTAGCGAATTCATCTTCACCTGAAACAGGAACACGGGCTTTAAGATTACCACCTCCGATATCTTTCATAACTGCCGTGAGACTCTCCAAATGTCCGGTTACAATCTTTCTAAGGAGAATATTAATAATAATGACAAGAATAAAAATCAAAACCATGTCAGTAAGAAAAATAACTTCAATCGTATTATTGGAGAACTCCATTATTGAATGATAGGGTATAGCTGTAAGGAGAATCCACCCTGTGGTCTGATTCCTTTTATACGAGATAAACATTTTGGCTTTCTTTATTGTATCAATAAAGTAACCTTCTTTATCTTTAATTTTATAAAAAGAATTATATTTCTTAAGATGAGTAACATTTCCGGAAATGGTATCGAACTGGCTGGCCAGTATTTCGAAATCTTTATTAAGGAGAATTATTTTACTTTTATGCTGTGTATTCAAATTCTTTATGATATTACGAAGACCCTGAAGTATAATATCAATACCAAGCACACCGACAAATCTGTTGTCCCCGGAATAAACAGGAATAACACCGGTTATACCAAGTGCTTTTACACTCGCGTAGATATAAGGTTTTGATACTGAAAATTTTCCGGATTCTACTGCAGTTTTATACCATGGTCTTACACGGGGATCGTAACCGGAAGGGAACCTGGGTATATGGTTAATAAATCCTTCACCGTATCCCCACTCATACATTTTCCCTGTTTCTGTACCCAGATATATAGCTCTAATATATTCTTTTCGTGCAGAGACAGTTGAAAGAAAGATATTTTCCATAGACTGGCTATCCACCTGACGTACCGTATTGAAATTGGCGAGAGATTCAGCAAGATTTTCTATTTCAGAAAAAAAGAGATTAATTTTGGCGTTGGTTTCATAGAGAATGGCGGAAGCATATTCTTTTGATTTATCAATAGAATAATTCTTAAAATAGGTGAAACTGATTATGAGAAGGAGGCTAAAAAAGAGAAGAACGGTAAATGATATTGCTATGGTGAATTTTGCCTGTACACTTGACGTAATACATTTCATTAATATGAGAATAGACTGAGGTCTGTAATATGTCAATGAAGGTCTTTTATATTTTAATAGTTGCTACAGGCCTCCGTCCCCGTTTGATTTCACAGTTCCGTATTGTGTTCGTAGTTGTTTTACATTTCCTGCATACCAGGATTTGACCCAGGCTATATATGCTATCCTCCGTCCCTCTATTATCCATTGGTAAATGAAAGAAAGTAATGATTATCAAAAAAAATACTTGATTAATCCAATCGTTCCTATGATACTAATGGAGAAAGTGGAGTAAAAAATGAAATTAACGGTTATTGGCTTTTGGGGCGCTTATCCAGGTGCAGGTGGAGCTACTTCCGGTTACCTGTTACAGGCTGAAGGATACAATATTCTTCTTGATTGTGGATCGGGCGTACTTTCAAAACTCCCTGATTACATAAGTGTGAATGAACTGGATAGTGTTGTGCTTTCTCATTATCACCCTGATCATGTAGCGGATGTGGGTGTTCTGCAGCATGCGGTTATTGTTCAGAAAGGGATTGAGAAACGAAAAAAATTACTTACTTTTTATGGCCATTCAGAGGATCATTTTTTTGAAAAGCTTTCTTTGCCGGAGTATACTGAAGGTAAGGGATATATTGAAGGAAGGAAATACCGTATAGGCCCTTTCACCTTTACCTTTGTAAGGACTCCCCATCCGGTAACTGCCTTTTCCATGAGAATAGAGCATAAGGGGAAATCCATCGGTTATACTGGTGATACTCAGTGGAATGAAAATCTTCTCTCATTTTTTAAAGATGTAGATTTACTGCTTTGTGAGGCAAGTTTGTTTACCAAATTTAAAGGTGCTGTTTCTGGTCATCTGGCAGCTGATGAAGCCGGCCGTCTGGCCACACAAACCCACTCCGGGAATCTCATTCTCACTCATCTGCCCCACTATGGAGATCATACTGATCTTCTGCATGAAGCCGAGGTTGAATTTAAGGGGCCAATTGAACTTGCAGCGGAGGGAAAAATCTGGGATATCTAGAATATTGTTTATCGAATTATTTTTTAGATTACGTTTAAGTGAATCAGTGGGAATGAGATTATCAATTCGGCTACCTTGATTTTGATTGAAGATTGATTACAATGTATGCATGAATATACTTATTAAAAACGGTACACTTGTAACCGACAGCGAAACAATGACAAAAGACCTTCTTATAGAAGGTGAAAAAATCAAAGCAATAAACAATACTATTGATGAGAGACAACTCCCCAATGATGTAAAAGTAATTGATGCTTCCGGTAAATTTATCTTTCCCGGATTAATTGATGCCCATACTCACTATCAACTTGTATCCAGGGGAACGGTTACCGCTGACAAGTTCTATGACGGCAGCATTCTTGCCGCGTTCGGCGGTGTAACAACGGTCATTGATTTTTCTGATCATCTTTCAGGTAAGAGAATTGTCGATGGTGTCATTTACCGCAATAAAGAAGCTGCAGGTGAAATGGCGATTGACTGGGCTCTCCATCAGACAGTGACCAGTGTGAGTGATGACATTGAAACTGAGCTGAGAGAATTGAAAAAGGCCGGGGTAACAACAGTAAAAATATTTACCACCTACAAAAATGCAGGGTACTTTATTGAACGAAGTGAGGCCCTAAAGCTTTTTGAGGCATGTAAAAAACTGGATATTATGGTTACCATTCATGCTGAGGACGACAGTGTTATCAAAAAAAAGGAGAAAGAACTTATCCGGGATAGTTATCCGCCTGATCTTCTCCCTCTTGTTCGTCCGGCTGAAGCTGAGTATAGAGCTATTATGGAATACGGTACACTTGCCGGTTTACTTGATATGCCGCTCTACATTGTTCATCTTTCTTCAGGCAGGGGACTGGATGCCGTTCGGGAACTTAAAAATACCGGAATCCGTATTTTTTCAGAAACAACTCCTACATACCTCCTCTTGAGGGATGACCTTCTATCAGGGGAGATGCCGCAGCGGTTTGTAATGACTCCTCCTCTGCGGAAGCATAAAGATAATATAGCCCTCTGGTCAGGAATTGAAAGCGGTGATATTCAGCTTGTTGCTACTGATCATTGTACCTTCACTATTGAGCAGAAACTACTATCAGACGACTGCAGAACTATTTATCCCGGTATACCGGGGACGGAGGAACTGCTTCAGCTTATCTATACGAATGGTGTTACCAGGGGCAGGTTTTCTATTAATAAGCTTGTTTCTCTTCTTTCGACAACTCCGGCCCATATGTTTGGAATTTATCCTCAAAAGGGAAGTCTTGAAGTGGGTACGGACGCAGATATGGTTATATTCAACCCGGAAGCAGAGATAACAATTTCCAATGGAAACAGGCACACAAAAGCCGGGTACACTCCCTATAACGGG
>CAYSXD010000160.1:0-5688 GCA_964434925.1 uncultured Spirochaetaceae bacterium | reverse complement strand
TTTTTTACATCCGGATTCTCCATTAATTCTTTTCCCGTTCCACTTGCAACAATCTCACCGGTATCAATAACATATCCCCTATGGGCAAATTGCAATGCAATTTTTGCGTTCTGTTCTATCAGAAGAATCGTCATATCCGCTTCATTCATCTGTCTGAGGGCTTTAAACATATCATACACAAGAACAGGAGCCAGCCCCATTGAAGGCTCGTCAAGCATAATAAAATTCGCGCCTGTCATAAGCGCGCGTCCTACAGCAAGCATCTGCTGCTCCCCGCCGCTTAATGACTCACTCCGCTGCTTTCTTCGCTCATACAAGCGGGGGAAAAGCGTATATACTTTATCGTACGCATCCTTAATGCTAACACTTTTATCGAGTGCATACGTCGCTATTTGAAGATTTTCCTGAACGGAAAGATTACCGAATATATGGCGCCCTTCAGGAACTAAAGCTATTCTCTTTTCAGCTACCACTGCATCGGGAGGAACATTAAGAAGACTTTCTCCATCATATAGTATGTCACCTGCAATGACCTTTGGAGCCTCAGGTTTGGGCAGCCGTGAAATGCTTAAGAGCGTTGTAGTCTTTCCCGCCCCGTTAGCCCCGATAAGTGTTACAATTTCGCCTTTATCTACGGTAAAACTAATCCCATGAAGAGCTTCAATACTTCCATACCGCACTTTAAGATTTTTTATTTCAAGCATAAATATCCCCTTCATCTCCAAGGTACGCTTTTATTACCTGAGGGTTTTTCTGTATCTCTTCCGGTGATCCTTCAGCTATGGTCTTTCCAAAATCAAGGACCTTTATGTCTTCACAAAGATTCATAATTACCTTCATCTGATGCTCAATCATTAGTATCGTAATATCAAAATTCTTGTGAATCCATTTTATATGATCAATAAGTCCTACCACATCAGTGCTGCTCAGTCCGGCTGCCGGTTCATCAAGCAGCAGAAGTTTTGGTTTCACGGATAATGCACGCGCAATTTCAACCCGGCGCTGGGTACCGTATGGAAGATTTTTAGGAAACTCATCAGCTTTATCCTTCAAACCGAATATATCCAGCAATTCCAGTGCTTCCTTTTTTATTTCCTGCTCCCGCTTGTAGTATTGCCGGGTTCTAAAAAACGCACTGGCTAACGAATACTTCAGATGATAATGCTGGGACAGCATTATATTATCCAACACTGTCATATCGTGCCAGAGACGGATATTCTGGAATGTCCGTCCAATCCCCAGAGCAGTAACCTGATGGGGCTTTTTCCCATTGATCAGTGTCCCGTCAAATTCAATTGTTCCCTCTGTGGGCAGATAAAATCCGCTGATTAAATTGAATATTGTTGTTTTCCCAGCTCCATTGGGACCGATAAGACCATTTAGACTGCCTTCCTTGATATCGGCCTGATATCCTGAGACAGCAGTCAATCCGCCAAAACGCTGTACCAGGTCAGTTATTTTTAAGAGACTCATCACAGCTCCTTATTTAAAATTATAATATTTTTTCAATTTTGGAAAAAAATACGGCAGTTCCTTATCGCCCATCAAACCTTCCGGTCTGAACTGCATAAGAATTATGAGAAGCAGCGGGATAATAACCCATTTTAAAATCTGGAAAGGTCTGAGCAGTTCAAGAAGGACTGTAAAGAGTATTGCTGAAATTACCGATCCGCCTAATGAACCCATACCTGCCATATATACCATAACAAGAGCCTCTGTCGATTTTAAAATTGAAAATGATCCGGGGTTAACATACCCAATGACATGAGCAAAGAGTCCTCCTGCAATACCCGCAAGACCCGAAGAAAACATAAAAGCAACAAGTTTCATTTTATTGGTATTGATACTCATAATCTCTGCCGCTACTTCATCCTGCTTTATGGCTATAATTCCTTTCCCATAAATGGAACTAATAAACCTACGAATAATAAAAACTGTCAGAATTGCAAATGTTATAACCCAAAACAGCAAATAGGGAAACTGGAGCACATCATTCATCTTATTTAGCGCATTCTTCATTCCCATAAAACCACGTGATCCGCCAATAACAGACATGTTATTTATCAACGTTACTATAATAAAATTTACCGCAATTGTTATAATAGCAAGATAATCATCTCTTGTTTTAAAAGAAGGGATTGCCACGAGGAGCCCCGCGAAAGCGGAAACAACACCTCCAAAAAGAATAACAACAGGGAAAAGTACAATTGACATTGCCGGAGGGAGTAACGGAGCGCCTGTTAATTTATTGGTAGTAAAAAGAATTACCATTAAAACGGAAGAAACATATGCCCCGACCGCCATAAATCCGGCATGGCCGCATGAAAATTCACCCATATACCCGTTCACTATTGTCAGGCTGGTCGCAAAAATAATATTAACACCCATAAACATAATAACTGTCTGTATATAGAGATCAATTACCCCAGTACCTGCAAGAATAAGAAGAACAACGCCCCCTATTCCAATACTGATAAGAAATGAATTTTGTCTTATTTTATCCATATGATACTCCCTATATCTTTGTACTTTTCGCGACGCCGTAAAAACCTGTGGGTTTAATTACGAGAATTATTAAAAGAATGAGAAATGATATAAGATCCTTCAAATTTGAAGAGAAAAAAGATACAATGAGGATTTCGATAAATCCCAGAAGAAAGCCTCCAAGAAACGCACCTTTTATATCTCCGATTCCACCTACCACCGCCGCGATAAAAGCTTTCCAACCTATAATCATTCCCATATACGGGTTCAGCACCGGATAAGACATACCAAATAATACACCGGCTACGGCAGCAAGAGATGACCCAAGAATGAAGGTAAAAACAATCACCTTATTAACAGGAATTCCCATAAGAGGGATAGCAAATTTATCGTAGGAAATTGCTCTCATCGCCATTCCAATCTTTGTTTTATTAACAACAACCTGTAAAAACGCAAATGTTACAAATGCCGCTATAATAACAAGAACCTTCAGGTTAGTAATATGAATACCAGCGAAAGAAACAATACTTGTTTTGATAATTGCGGGAAATTTCTTTGAAGAAGCTCCAAAGAGTGCCAGATTCCCATTTTCAAGAATCAGACCTACCATCAACGCCGTAATAACAACATACAGTCGATGCGCGCCTTTTTGTCGTAACGGCCTGTAGGCAACACGCTCAATAAAAACTCCAAGAAGAGAGGTGAAAAACATTACAACAGGCAGAGTTACAGCAAGTATAAGCCATCCGGACCCCCCCCCGACAAAGATATATTTAAAAAGGAAGGTAATAAAGAAAAACCCGAGATAAGCCGCAACCATGAATATATCACCATGTGCGAAGTTTATTAACCGCAGTACACCGTATACAAGACAGTAACCAAGGGCAATCATCGAATAAAAGCTCCCCCACTGCAGAGCGTTTATTATATTCTGGAAAAATGAGGTTAACACCCGATCATCTCCTTTCTATACAAAGTCAGAGATCAGCCCCGGAGAGCCGATCTCATTTAATTTTTAGTTCTCTATAATCTTCTTCTGAAAGATCTTATGGATTCACAGCCTGCTGAAAAACAAACTGTCCATCATTACTTACCTTAACAATAACGGCACTCTTTATAGGATCACCATTTTTATCAAATTTCATAGTTCCCGTAATACCTTTGTAGGATTTAATTCCGGCAATTGCATTTCGAAGAGCTGTTCTATCTTTTTGAATATTACCGGTTAATTCTTTCATGGACTTAAGTCCCTTAACCATAACACCAAGTGCGTCCCAGGTCAGAGCAGCTACATCATCAGGAACATAGCCGTACTTTTTGTTGTATCTGTCGATAAACTCTTTCGTCGCCCCTTTCGCGCCTGCGGCTGCAAAGTGCGCAATAAAGTAATCACCCTTAACAGAATTACCGGCAAGCTTTACAAGTTCCGCAGAGCCCCAGGAATCCGAACCCAGAACAGGCTTTTTCCATCCAAGATCAATTGCCTGAGGAAGAACCAGTGCTACTTTATTGTAGTTTACAGGAAGAAAGAGAAAATCAGGTTTCTTAGAAATTATTTTTGTCAGCTGAACGGAAAAATCCTGATCATTCTGACCGAAACTTTCATAATCTACAATTGAACCCGAACCATGAATTTTTTCAAAAGCGTTTTTAAAATATTGCGCTAAACCCTTTGAATAGTCATTATCAAGATTAAACAAAACTGCCGCTGTTTTTGCGTGAAATTCGCTGGAACCAAATTTAGCCGCTACGGGCCCCTGAAACGAATCGAGAAAGGCAGCTCTAAACACATACGGCCGGTTGAGGGTCGTTGCAGGATTTGTTGACCAGGGTGAAATCATTGGGGTTTTGTTATCATTTGCAACCTGCCCTCCGGGAATTGCCTGCTTTGAAGAATCCGGGCCAATAATTCCAATAACCTTATTCTGCTCAATCATCTTAAGGGCCACACTTACCGCGGATTCAGCTTTTGCTTCATTATCCTCATAGATAAAATCAACCTTATACTTTTTTCCTCCGATCTCAAGACCACCCTTGGAATTGATATCACTTTTCATCATTTCCGCAGCATACTTGGAACCTTCACCTACCTTGGGTATATCTCCCGTAAGGGGTATATTAAACCCAATTTTAATTACCTGCTCTTTCTTCTTTGCGCATCCGGCAAAAAAAAGCAGCGCTACAGCAACAACTGCAACCATAACTACAAGAAATCTTTTATTCTTCATACTATGTCTCCTCTTACAAGGAGATTAACCCGATATCCAAAATTACGCAAGGAAATTTCTCAAATTTTATTTGGTTCAACAACAACCCATCCAAATAAAATACTCAATAAAGAACATCTATGCTTATTTTATTGTATTTTTTTACTAAAATTAAATAATACTAACAGTAATTATAATTTTTTTCTTCACAACAACATAGTATATCTTCCATTTAACTATATTCGTATACGTTTTATTGCACCAACTATTAATATACTATTTCTGAGTAATTACAATCTTTCTGAATCCATCTGAAAGAATTTTGTTATTTAATTACAATAATAGGGGGAAAATCGTCGTTATTAGGAGCTAATAAGCTTTTTCACAGCGGCATCAGCCCTTCGATACACTTCATGCTCATCCAGTGTCAGCAGTTTACCATCTTCCATCAGTAACCTCCCGTCACAAAGTACCGTGCATACATCCGAAGCCTGTGAAGAATAAACCAGTGAGGATACTGTATTCAATCCCGGATGAAAATGGGGTTTATCCGCATTAATAACAATGATATCAGCTTTTTTCCCAACTTCCAGAGAACCGGTTTCTTTCTCTCTTCCAAGGGCACGGGCCCCGTTTATCGTTGCCATTTCCA
Organism: uncultured Spirochaetaceae bacterium; assembly: GCA_964434925.1. Lineage (GTDB taxonomy): Bacteria > Spirochaetota > Spirochaetia > B11-G9 > B11-G9 > S145-15. The sequence goes on along the minus strand of CAYSXD010000160.1, from coordinate 345 downwards.
GAGCAGTATACGCGGGAACCACAGTGGGGTCCTCGCTCACCGCTTTATTCACCAGGGAGGTAAGATTTATTTCTTCAAATATATTCAGATTATTATTACTTGCGGGTCCATCTGTACCCAGACAAACGTTAACTCCCGAGTTTAAAAATTTCGGGACAGGGGCAAACCCGTTTCCCAGCTTAAAGTTACTTCCCGGATTATTCACCACCGAAACATCATAATCCGCCAGTACGCGGATATCATCAAACGAAACATGCACACAATGGGCCGCATACGTTTTTTGGTCAAACAGCCCCAGTTTTTCCATATAGGCAACCGGAGACATATTGTACAAACTATAGATCG
>CAYSXD010000159.1:0-5688 GCA_964434925.1 uncultured Spirochaetaceae bacterium | reverse complement strand
CAGGGAGAGTACCGGTAAAGGAATCTGTTTTATACCTTACAAAACACAGTTCTGCTAATTTGATAATCGAAGCTGTCTCTGCCCCTCTGAAGAATATACAGATGCTGGATAGTATGGTAACCCTGCAGAGTTAAATTTTCCTACTCAATAACACCAGGCCTGAGCAGTTGAGCGTTTTTTGCTCCACAGATATGGCCGAAAGCCACTGCTTCTTTGAGGGATGCACCCCTGCTTAGTTTCCACGCGAGGCCGGAGGTAAACGCATCCCCGCAACCTATAGTATTTACGGACTGTAACAGTTGCGGTGTACTGACTTGCAGGTTACCCTCATTAAAAATAATTGTTTTATTCTTACCGTTTGTAAGGATTGTTTTTGACCCGTATGCCGCGTGAATTTCAGTAAGTAACTTCGTAACAGCGGCCAACAGTTCATCATTTGAATATTCTTCATCTGTTTGATATTCCGGAAAAAACGTTGAGACAAACTCGGAAAAGTTCGGTTTTATAATATCAGGTTTAAATGGAAGTGAATTTTTCAAATCCTCTCCCCGGTAATCAAGAATAACAAACTTATCTTTCTCTTTGGCCTCTCTGACCATGTCCGGAAAAATGGTTTTGCTGAATCCTTTTGCCTTGCTTCCCGAGAGAATAATGATATCAGCATTATCAGCAAGCTGTGAAAATCTTTCCCGAACTTTGGTTTCGGTATTTTTTGAAACAGATTCTCCTTCCTCAACAATTTCAGTAGTAGTCTGACTGCGTTTGTTAATCAGCGTATAGCAGAAACGTATTTCTGAATCCGAAGGAACCCACTCAACAGTCAGATTAGCTTCCGCGGTTTTCTCAAGGAATTCGTCTTTTAAAAAACCTCCAAGCTGGGTGAGGTGCGTAACATCAGCACCAAGCTGTCTGAGTACCCGGGTTACATTTATTCCTTTTCCTGAAGCATCGAGAAGCTGTCTGCGGCAGCGGTTTACCTGTCCCTCTTTAATTTTCTCAAGAACGAGGGTTTTCTGCATAGTGGGATTAAGACACACGGTTAAAAATGAAGTATTCGCAGGATTTCTCATCCGATTAGTTTACTGTGTAAAAAGAAATTAATAAACACTGTTTTCATGTACTCACTCAGAGGTAGTTTCCTATCCATATTAAATGTAGAAACGACAAAATAGCAGCTGGAATTGACATTTAACCATCAAAAGAATAGTATTTCTTAATTAAACCAGGAATCAGATGAAACTATTTGCTTTCTTTTCATACAAATTAAACCGCCGAATTCTCTTTGCTTTTCTCCTTATTATTTTAATTCCGGGGATTGTATCCTTTTGGGTCTCATCATTTATGCTGCAGAAGACACTTCATAGGGAAATTGAGTCCCGTTTACGGGAAGCAGGGACCGTGTATTTTAAAGAGATGGATACTATTAAGCAGAAGTGTATAAATATCGTCTCGGTATATTCCAGGAAAACAACGCTTGTTAAACAGATTCTCAACAGGAAGTATTCGTCTCTGGAAGAAGAAATGATAGAATTTCATAAAATGAAATTAATAGATATCATTGAAATAGAGGACGCGAACGGGAAAGTTATTTTCAGAGGTCATAATCCAAATGTCTCAGGTGATATTAAGATTGATCAGAAGGTGGTTAAAGAAGGATTAGCGGGGAAAATAAGTGTCAGTTATGAACATGGACATTCGGGCCTGGCAATAAGGGCTGTAGCTCCCGTATTTTCAGGTAAAAAGGTCATCGGTCTGTTTATGGCAGGATCACTTTTCTCTCATGCTTTTGTGGAGCGTATGAAGTCTTTGACTCTTCTGGATAACGGGATATACAGGGGAAATCGTAAAATAATTTCTACCTATGGTGGAATGGATATTCTCCTCCCCTCGGATGTCAGGAAATTAAAACAGGGTGAATCTTTACTTAAATTTAACACTACAATGAATAAGAGTGTATTTCATATTATAATAAAACCTCTTTTCTTAAAAAATAAATATTGGGGTGCAGTTGTTCTTGGCCTTCATAAACAGGAAAGTGAGAAAACATACCATTATGCAAATACACAGCTAACCTATATTGTCCTTCTGGGGGTATTTCTGGCTGTACTCATATATTATTTTCTTGCAAGAAATATTAATAAGTCCATCAGTAGAATTATTACCGGAATTTCGGGATTGAGTTTTGATCACCCCAATAAACCAATCAAGACAGAACGTGGAGATGAATTCGGCATAATTGCAGAAAACTATAATATATTAATAGACAGGCTCGAGTTATATAATCAAAGAATTCATCAATTGCAGAATGATCTTGTTGAATCAACACGGCTTGCAACAGCTGGGCAGATAGCGGCAAGTCTTGCACATGAAATCCGTAATCCGTTAAGTTCAATTAAAATGATGTCTCAGATAATTAAATCCCGCTATCGAAAGGGTGAGGGAGGAACAGATGAGATAAACATTATCCTTGAAGAAATAGAAAGAATAAATACAAAAGTAAGTGAACTTCTTGAGTTTGCGCGTCCCGGAGAGCTGGATTTTGTAATATGCAATATTCACCAGATTATTGATGGTGTTATTAACCTTTGTACCTATTCTATTAAGGAACAAAATATAAAACTGGTTAAAGAGTACGATGAACATATACCGGAACTTTTTGCCGATGGAGAAAAATTGAGAATATGTTTTCTTAATATTATATTGAATGCGCTTCAGGTAATGGAAGATGGAAGCATTCTTAAAATTTCAACAAAGATGGAAGATGATTTTTTAAATATCAATATCTGCAATTCAGGAAGCAGTATTAAAATGGAGGATACGGAAAAACTCTTTGTTCCATTCTATACAACGCGGGCGGGTGGTACAGGGTTGGGTCTTGCTATCTCAAAAATTATTATAGAAAGGCATAATGGTATCCTTTCCATAACCGAGGAGGAAGCTCTGGTGTGTTTTCATATTTCCATTCCGGTAAAAAATCAAAAGTAGGAGCTGGGCAATGGCTGCAATACTGATTATTGATGATGAAATAAACATTATAAAGAGCTTTCAATCTCTTCTGTCAGCAAAGCACGATGTCTCCAGTGCACGCAATAGTAAGACAGCTCTGGAAGAAATTAGAAAGAATAAAATAGATTTTGTTTTTCTGGATTACAATCTGGGTGGTGAAAATGGATTGGAACTGTTAAAACTGATAAAATCCATAGATCAGGATCTCTATGTTGTAATGATTTCAGGCTATGGTAATTTTGAGGTTATTATTCAGGCAATGGCCTTCGGCTGCTATGATTATCTGGAAAAACCGCTTGATATTGATAGAATAGAGATTCTTCTGAAAAGAGCCCTTCACTCAAAAAAAATCAGCAACACTGTCCGGCTGATGATTGATGAACAGAGCAGAGAATTCAATCTAAATCGGATTATAGGTAATTCTCCGCTCATGCAGAATGTATTCAAGCAGATTGGAATGCTCCTTAATACGGATGTTTCCGTATTGATCACCGGGGAAAACGGAACGGGAAAGGAACTTATCGCTAAGGCGCTTCATTATAACGGAATGCGCAGGGATGAACCCTTTGTTGCGGTTAACTGCTCCGGACTGACGGAAACGCTCCTCGAAAATGAGCTGTTTGGACATGAGCGCCAGGCCTTTACAGGAGCGGATTCTCTTGTCAGAGGAAAATTTGAAACTGCCGGAGAGGGAACCATTTTCCTTGATGAAATAGGCGATATGCCCCTTAATCTCCAGGTTAAACTGCTGCGGGTACTCCAGGAGAAAGAGTTTCAGCGTCTCGGCGGAACACGGATTATAAAACTCAAAGCACGGATCATTACTGCAACGAACAAGGATATTATAAAAGAAACGTCAGAAGGCCGGTTCAGACAGGACCTCTTTTTTAGAATCAATGTTGCACAGATTGAGGTTCCTCCGCTTCGTAGACGGAAAGAGGATATACCACTTCTTCTTAATTATTTTGTAAAGGAAGCAAATATCAAACTGAACAAGAGAATTACGGGAGCTTCAAAAGATGCCGTCAGCATGCTGACAGAATACGACTGGCCCGGGAACGTACGGGAATTTGAGAATACCATTACGAACATGTGTATCAACACTCATGGGAATATTATCCGGTCCGGTTCAATTCCCAATTACATCAGGACAAAGCAGATAGACAGCCGTGAAGATGACGTTTTACAGGAGTACCTTCTCCGATACATCGAGGAGTCAGCGCCGGATGAACCTGTCCTTCCTCATCTTGTCGCGGAAATCGAAGAAATACTTATCCAAATACTTGAAAAGCAATATAATAACAATAAAACAAAGATTGCTGCCAGGCTCGGTATGAGCAGAGTAACACTGCAGAAAAAAATGCAGAAGAGATTTGTAAAGTAATTGTACAGCAGTGTAAAGAATTTTTCTAAATTTTCTCATTTTTAAATTTTTAATTTATTATCATGTAAGTAGTTAAGTTTGGCATGTTTTGTGCTTTCTTTTTTGTATTCGAGGTGTATTATGAAAAAGACAAAAAGACTGTTTCGTGCTAAAAAAGTTAATGAAATTTTTTCATACAATGTGAAAAGATCCGGGTTTAACAGGATAAAAATTTATTCTGATCTTATTGATAAAATGACTACTTTTTACCATAAGGATACTGAAGGCTCTTTTGACAGAACAATCAGAGTAATAACAGAATATCTTTCTTCACTGGAAAATGAGAAAACTCATTTACTCAATAATGATCTTTATATAAAATTTAAACTGGAACTTATGAAAATTGACAAACTCCCTCTTTTCCCCGGGTATACTGTTCGGGATATTGAAATTCATTTAAAAGACTACCAGTATCTTCACTTAATTTTAAAAAAACAAGGGTTCCTCTTTCTCGACTTAACTGATCAGGCAATACTGCAGCCTGGTCTTGAGGAATGCATGACACTCCTCCATCTGGAAAAAGTTTACATTGAGAGTATGTCGCGTTCAATTGAACTGATAGATAAGAACGGTGAACTTGAGCAGGATGATATTATCGATTATTTGTCATCTTTCAATACGCTGTCTTCTTTTTTTACAGCAATGTTGAGGAGAGGGGCGTTCCCCGGAAGTATGATGACCATTTTTAAAGAAATCGAAGCTGGGAATTTTGAATTAAACACTCTTCTCAATGAAAAATTTAATCTGAAAAATTCCGCTTCGAAATGGGATATCTCCTACAATTTCAGGCCGCAAATTTCAGACGTTGTATTATATGTATAGAAAGTGGAAAGAGGTTGTATAAAGCTTGCTTATCTAACTTTTAATTTTACTGAAGCTACATATAATTCCATATCCATATAAATGTCATACCAGTTATAATGGTAAGAAGGACATTTTTAAATTTTATCGCTACGATTCCAGCTGCTATTGATGCCCAGAGATATGGATTGGCGGGAGTTACCGATGATAACCCATTTTTAAAAATAGAACCAAAAACAAGAGCAGAAAGTACTGTCGGAGGAATAAATGAAAGAAGTTCTTTTGTTTTCTCAGAAAGTGTATTATGTGATATCTGAATGAAAAAAAAGCGGATTAAAAATGTCAATACACCGCTTAAAACAATAGCTAACCAGAGATGTGTCTTAGTCATCTTTATTACCATTTTTTGTTTTCATTATGAACCCTACGGCTATTCCAATAAAAACTGAAATAAAGAA
>CAYSXD010000158.1:0-5707 GCA_964434925.1 uncultured Spirochaetaceae bacterium | reverse complement strand
TGTTCAATACCATAGGATGAGAACCGGTTTCCCTGATTGCACCCTTTTTTGAATATATATTACCTTTTCGGTGAGGATAAACCCGATTTAAAAGTTCTTTTATTGTTCCGCCGGCAGAGGAAACATATGATTCTATTTCCCAGCTCACTCCCTGAGCATGTAAAAGTGCAAGTTTTAAATTCCTGAAATGGTCAATCAATTCTTCACGTACCGGTGATTTCAGCAAAAAGACAACCTGAAAAAAATTTGCGCTTTCCACAGAATTCAATGATTTCTTTAAACACTGGAAGGTATGATTACGTTCTGTTTCTATCTCTTCAATTGAATGGCTGAGTTTCTGGGATACGGTAAGTTGAATTTGAAGATTATTCCAATTTCTCTCGTTAAGATCACTCATGATTTTTATTCCTGAGACGAGAAATTCTTTCAGTATAGTACTTTCTCTTGACATAAGAACGGCTAGTTTTTCCGAATTATCAATCGTTTCTTCCATGCAGGCAAATTCTCCTTATTTCTATAGTCGGAATTTCAAAGCAGGAGTTTAGCACGGGTTTATTTTCCTTGACTAAGTAATGGTTTTTTTTTACCTTTCCTGATATTATGACAAAATTTGAAGGAGATACACATGGAACCAGATAAAGATCTTATTATAATAGGCGGCGGCCCGGGAGGCCTTGCAGCAGCGCAATACGGTGCCCGTGCAAATCTTAAAGTACTTGTAGTTGAAGAGATGGCTCCCGGCGGGCAGGCTCTTGTCATCAGCGATCTTGAAAATTATCCCGGTGTCAGCGGACCAATATCCGGTATTGACTTTTCGGAAGTAATGGAGAAACAGGCGAGAGATTTCGGTGCTGATTTTCTTACTGCAACCGCACGCTCTCTAAAAAAAGCAGGAAATACTTTCCATATTGAAACTTCAAAAGGTAATTATACTTCCTCTGCCGTCATACTCTCAACCGGATCTAAAAATAAACTTCTCGACATCCCCGGAGAAAAGGAATTTACAGGGAGAGGTGTATCCTACTGTGCAACATGTGACGGGCCTTTTTTTAAAGGTAAAAAAATACTCGTTGTTGGTGGTGGTGATGCGGCTTGTGATGAAGCGTCTTACCTGTCAAATCTTAGTAATACCATTATTCAAATTCACCGTAGAGACCGCTTTAGAGCACAAAAAGCACTGGCTGACCGTGTTATCCATAATAAAGATATCGAGATACGGTTCAACCATATCCTTAAAGAGATAAAAGGGACCATGAAAGTCTCAACCGTTGTGTTTGAAAATACTCAGACAGGAGAAACGTATGAAGAAGAAATGGATGCCGTTTTTATTTTTATAGGCACCATTCCCCAAACAGCTCTGGTACCGGATCTGAAAAAAGATGACGCAGGATATATTATAACAAACCAGAGAATGGAAACAGAAGTTGAAGGGCTGTATGCTGTAGGGGATGTTAGAGCAACACCATTCAGACAGGTTGTCGTTGCTGCCGGAGAAGGTGCTGTTGCCACACACTGTGCCTCACAGCATATAGATGATATAAAAGGGATGAGTTACACATAAGAATGAAAATTTGTGCCGGTTTGCTGCACCCGGAAAGAAGGAAGGAAAAGTGAAGCATTTTTCTCTGCTTACAGGGATCTATATGCTTATTTTCCTTCCTCTGTCTGCTGGAGCAGTACCATCCTTTTACGATAAAACCGACCATCCTCTGCTTATTAAAAAAATAGTATCCGAAATGGATAATACTGAACTTTTAGGGCAGGTTTTTATGCTCGGTTTTTTTGGTACAAAACCTTCGGAATCAATTCTTTCCTGGATCAGTAATAAAAACATAGGGGGGGTAAAGTTATTCGGATGGAACGTTTCCAGTTTAACAACCCTTGGTGAAACCGTAGGTCAATTACAGAGAAAAGCTGCCGGTACAAAATTTAAAATACCACTTTTTATAGCAACCGACCAGGAGGGCGGATGGGTACGGCATATCAAGGGGGCTACGTCTATAACTCCGGGAAATTTGAGTATCGGTGCTACAGGGCTACCCTACGATGCATATCTGACGGGCCTGTATATTGGGAAAGAGATGAGGACTCTCGGTATAAATATGAATTTTGCACCAACCGTTGATGTATACACCAATCCTGAAGCGGATGTTATCGGCCCTCGATCGTTCTCTCACGACCCTCTGGAAACAGCTGAACTGAGTGTCGCATTCTACGAGGGGCAGAACATGTCTGGAGTTATCAGTACAGCAAAACATTTTCCAGGGCATGGGGATGCCACACAGGATTCACATGGTACACTGCCGGTAATGAATACTGATTTTAAAACACTCTGGTCGCGTGAACTTCTTCCCTACCGTTTTCTCATTAAAAGAGGGATCCCGGCAATAATGACCGGACATCTCGCTTTCCCTAATATTACCGGTAAAATACAACCGGCATCACTCTCCTATTATTTTCTTCATGATATTCTAAGAAAAAAGATGGGTTTCAAAGGAATTCTTATTACAGATGATATGAGAATGACCGGTGCCGTTTTTGAAACAGGTGATACACCGACATCCTGTCTGGATGCCCTTAAAGCAGGAAATAATATGATAATGGTTTCACATGATACAGCTATGTATCAGCGGATATGGGAGAAACTGTATCATGAAATCCAAACGAACCCATCTTTTAAAGAAATAATCAAGTCCTCAGTAAAAAGAATACTTTCTCTTAAACTTCAGTTTTTAACCGGCAAATCACCGGTTCCGCTTTATCCGAACAGCACAGCAATAGAACAAAATATACCGGCACCTAACGCGGAGAATTTCTTTTTTAATCAGGCCTGTCGTGCGGTAAGTGTTATAAAAAGCAAGCACCTGCCTTTGAATCCAAAAAAAATTGGGAAAGTCCTCTTAACCGGACCATATCCATTGTTTTTAAGCACCGGGAAACACTATTTCCCTCATGCCGATACGTACTACTTCCCCTTTTCACCGGAAGAAAACAGCATGAAACGGTATATCCGGGAACTTTCCGCAAAAGCAGAGAATTATGACACAATTATCTTTTCCCTTGCCAATAAAAATGGTGCGGAGATCCTTAATATGTTGAGAAATAAAAGTGTTACAGTCATTGTTGTTTCTTCGCTGACTCCCGTATACGTAAAGGATATGCCCTGGCTAACGGATGTCATTGCTGTGTATGGAACAGGTATTGAGTCATTTATTGCGGGATTCTCCGCACTTCTGGGAAGTTTTACCCCTGATGGGAAAGTTCCCATCCCTCTTACATCCGGGTGGACTGCAAACGAATGATATGGAGAAAAATTTCAAAAGAGGATATTCCCCGGTTGATACAATTTGTCATCCGATATGAATGGAAATCAGTTTCCTTAAGTTCCCGCATTAAAGAAAATGAGAGTTCAGTAAAGCATCTTATACGGGGGAATGAACTGATTTATTGTCTCTTCAGTAATAAGACACAGCAGATAGAGGGTGTCCTTATGGTAACTCCCACAGGGCTCCTACTCCCTCTTTTTGCAAATGATGGAGCAATGGAAGATCACGACGGTCTGGGAGAGTTAAAAAATATTTTAAAAAAAAGGAGCCGGCTCTATTGTATTTTAGGTTATGACAGCGATGTTATACGCATTAAAAATATTTTTCATCCGCATATTGAGAGGGAAATAGAATATTTTCTTCTTGAAGCTCCTGATCCAAAGCATCACGGTAAGTTCCCTGTCCCTCTGCATACAGATAGAATAAAGAGGGCACGTGTAAAAGATGCCAATCGCCTGTACTATCTTGAAGAAAATTACATGAGAGATGAAGTGCTTCTTGATAAAAAAAAATTTAGTAAACCTGTTATTATGCAAAGCTTAAAAAACAACTGCAAATCACAAATAGTCCTTTTTGCCGAACATAACAATATACCGGTAGCCAAAGCAAATACCAATGCCATTGGAATACACTACGCTCAGATAGGTGGCGTCTTTACTGATTATCCCTATCGTGGAAGGGGTTATGCATCGATTATTATGAACCGTCTGTTCTATGAAATTTCAAAAATGAACAGAAAAAGTATTCTTTTTGTAAAAAAAACAAACATCCCTGCAAACGCTCTGTATAAAAAACTTAAGTTTACAAACCTGGGTGATTACCGCATTACCTATATAAAACAGTATAAGCCATAATTGACTTTTCATATTCTTTTACCCCATAATCAAACTATGAAAATCTGTATGGTTTCCAGTGAATGCGTCCCATTCGCGAAAACAGGAGGGCTGGCGGATGTTGTCAACTCCCTCTCAAAAAGCCTTGGTTCGTTTGGGCATGATGTTCGAATTATTATGCCGGCATATTCTTCTTTTTCCGAACACTATGAAAAATCTGATTTAAAAGCTTCTGTTCCTCTCGGTTTCAGTACCGAAAAAGTCACATTCCCTGTTACGACACTTGAAAACAGCGGGGTTAAAGTTTATTTTGTCGACCATCCGTTTTTCACAAAGAGAGAAGGAATGTATGGTAATAAAGAAACCGGTACGTTCCGGGATAATCACCGCCGTTTTACTTTGTTGAATCTGAGCGCTTTTTCACTTTGCAGTTTACTCTCATGGATACCGGATATTATGCATGTACATGACTGGCAGACATCTCTTATCCCGGCCTACCTTGCCTCCGGTTCCGCCGGTGGAGTTTTTTCTGCAGTTAAATCTGTTCTTACCATTCATAACATTGGTTATCAGGGAATTTTTTCTAAACACGATATTCATGTTACAGGCCTGGACTGGGGCTACACCAGCAATACGAAGGTCCGGTACCATGATTCACTGAATTTCCTTAGAACAGGTATTCTTAACAGCGATCATGTTACAACTGTTTCCCCCAGCTATGCGAAACAAATACAGACCCCCCGCTACGGAGAAGAGCTGAATACCCTTTTAAAAGAAGAAGAGGGGCATCTTACAGGAATTCTCAACGGAGCCGATTATACAGAATGGAACCCGGAAAGTGATCCCCTTCTTCCCCTTCATTATTCCCGTAACGATCTGCTGCCTAAACTCAGCCTGAAAGCAATGCTCCAGAGTGAATGCGGATTACCCGTTGACCCTGATAAACCACTTATTGGAATGGTAAGCAGGCTTGCTGCACAAAAGGGGTTTAATGAGCTTTGCGGGACAGAAAATCATGTGAATAACAGGAACGGAGCTTTAAAAAGAATATGCACTAACCTCGATGTTCAGATAGTAATTCTGGGAAACGGGGAAACCCAATTTGAAAAAGCCCTTGAATCTCTTGCCGGCGAATATCCTCAGCTAAAAGTATTTATAACATTTGATAACACACTTGCGCATCTGATTGAAGCAGGTGCTGACTTTTTTCTTATGCCCAGTATCTATGAACCCTGCGGTCTGAACCAGATATATTCTCTTGCATACGGAACAATCCCTATTGTAACCAACACGGGAGGCCTTACGGATACCGTTATCGATGAAACATCGCACCCCGGAAAAGGGACCGGTTTTCTTATTGACTCTCCGTCATCTGACGCTATTTTTGCAACAGTAGAAAAAGTTATCAGCCTCTGGCATCATGGAAAGGAACGTGTAAAAGAGATCAGATTACGGGGTATGAGTAAAAATTTCTCATGGGATATTTCCGCAAAAGAATATGAAAAAATTTACATGGATCTCACCGATGAACGGGTAGATCCCCCTGAG
>CAYSXD010000157.1:0-5709 GCA_964434925.1 uncultured Spirochaetaceae bacterium | reverse complement strand
TCTGGAATAGGGTGCAGTTGTAAGAAGAGACATATCACGTATTTTCAAAAGAGACATATGGAGAGTACGGGGTATGGGGGTTGCTGAAAGACTCAGACAATCAACTGAATATTTTAATTGCTTTAATTTTTCTTTATCCTTAACTCCGAATCTCTGTTCCTCATCAATAATCAGAAGGCCCAGATCTTTAAACAATACATCTTTTTGAACAATCCGGTGTGTACCTATAATTAAATCAAGTTTACCTGATTTAAGATTTGCAAGAATCTTCCTCTGTTCTACGGGGGAAACAAAACGGCTTACCATACCAATGTTGACAGGAAATTTTTTAAAACGTTCTTTAAAGTTATCATAATGCTGTTCGGCAAGTATTGTTGTAGGAGCCAGAAAAGCAACCTGTTTACCGGAAACTACCGCTTTAAAAGCAGCCCTCATGGCAACTTCGGTTTTACCAAATCCCACATCACCGCAGATAAGTCTGTCCATCGGTCTGGTGCTTTCCATATCTATTTTAAGTTCTTCAGTGCAGGTCAGCTGATCTTCTGTTTCCTCAAAAGGAAATGCTGCTTCAAATTCAAGCTGCCAGTCAGTATCTACCGGAAAAGCAAACCCTTTTGCGTTCTTTCGTTTCGCATACAGCGATATAAGCATCTCGGCAAGATCTTCTACGGACTTACGTACTTTGTTTTTTCGATTTACCCAGGATTTTCCACCGATTTTATCCAGCCCTGTTGAACGTCCCTCCTGGCCTATATACCTTTGTACAAGATTAACCTGCTCGATCGGAATAAAAACTATTTCTTCGCCCGCGTATTCCAATTCAATATAATCCCTCTCAGTTCCCGCGGCTTTAATTCTTTCTATACCCTTAAATTTTCCAATACCATAATTAACATGGACAATAAGGTCACCAGGATTAAGTTCCACAAAAGTATCTATTGCCTTACTGCGGACCTTTCTTACAGAGTCCGGGATCCTTCTCCTCCTGCCGAAAATTTCATTTTCCTCAATTGCTATAATTTTAAGTTCAGGAATCGAAAACCCTGAAGAAATACTATCGGGAATAACGGTTACCGGAAAATCTTTCAAAAGACAGCGTATCCGATCACCTTGAACAGTTGAGTTTGCGAATATTGTTATATCATAATTCAGATCCAGAAGTTTTTGGAATTCTTCTTTCATATAATTTAAATTACTGAAGAAGGAACGTGATCCGTTAAATGAGAAACGTATTCTCTCTTCATTATTATGACGAAAGGTTGGGAATATAACGGTTTTCCTTCCTTCCAGTTTTAAATTTTCAGACAGTATGAGCATTTTAGAGAGAGGAATAACAGGTTTACGACTGCTGCGGGCTTTTTTATAAAGCTCACCATATTCTTTTTTGAGTGTATCTTCCGCATGTTTTAAGCGGTCATCGCTTATCAGAACCGTTGTTGTATTTTTATCAAGATAATCCAGGATAGAAAAAATCCGGCTGAACGATGCGGGAAAGAAAATTTCTTCATGTTTACACCAGCTAAATGTTTTTAAATGCTCTATAAGGTCTGTTGAATCTTTTACAAGGCCATCAAGAGCTTGAATTAACTCCCGGTCCCAGATAATTTCACCGGCAGGATACACGGTAACCGTGAGTATTTCAGAAATTGAGGTTTGATTAACCGGATCAAAGGTCCGGATAGCTTCTATTTCATCCCACTCAAAAACAATTCGTACTGCAAAATCGTTTCCCGGCAGATAAATATCAAGGACTTCTCCTTTGAGAGAGTATTCTCCCTGTATGGTCGCCCTTGGAACCCTCATGTACCGCAAACGGGTTAATTGCTCACTTACAGCTACAGGATCTATGGGATCTCCGACTTTTAGTGAAATAAGTTTTGAGCGGATAAAATCAGGAGGTGGTAATGGGGTAAGAAGAGTTTTAAGCGAAGTAACAAGAATTATTTTTTTATGATTGAGTATTTTAGAAAGAATACTGATCCTTTTTCCTGCTAATAATGCCTGGTATTCATTACCGCTGTAGGGAATGGTCTCCCAACCGGGGAAATAGGTTACATTTTCCATGACCTTACTCATATCCGATACGAGTAATTCAGCTTCCTTTTCGGTAGATGTTATGATGAGAAAACTGTTTTTTGAATACTTAGTCAGCTTTGAAGTGATATATCCCTGCAAAAAACCTTCCGGTCCTTCAATTTTAATCGGTGATTTTCCTGAAATATATTCTTTTATCAACCTCTTATATGGTTTATAATGAGAGAGTGCCGTATCTATTTTATTTATAAATAATGTTATCATGTTTTTATCCGAAAATAATAATGGTGGACAGGGAGTAAAATTTTGAAAAAGCTTATTTTTTTAACATATCTCATATTTTTATCTCTTACCTTCGCTTTCGGTGCATCAGGGTCGCTGCATTTCACCCTTAATTTTTTTGATAAACAGATCTATTATCCTGATAGTACCATAAAAATCAAGATTAATGTTGCAAATGAATCCACTGAATCATTTTCGTTTAATTCCGCGGAAATACATTCTTATAATTTCATAATTACAGTAAAATCATTAAGGAACATTATTCTTCCTCCTTCCGAACAGTTATTAATAGACAGAAATCAAAATAAGCCTGTTTTTTACCGTCAGATAACTCTTATGCCCGGAGAGGAATTCTCTTTTATTACCACACTTAACAAGTATATAAAAATAAAGAAACCGGGAATCTATATTATTCAGGGGGAATTTCATCCGGATTTCAATAAAACCGGCGGGGAATCATCAATAAAATCAAATATACTGACTCTTTCAGTACGCCCATCAACCTCAGTCCCCGCTCTACAGGGTTTAATTGACACTGAGACACATGAAATATTAAAGAGAGTAGCCATGCCTCCTGACGAAATTGTTTCCTATCTAATAACATCCCGTCAAAAGGGGGATTGGAATAAATTCTTTCTCTATCTTGATCTGGAAAGCCTTATTCAAAACCAGCCTCGCCTGGAAGCAAAATTCAGAAACAGCACCGAAACTGAAAGACTTGAAATGATACGTGAATATAAGAAAGCACTGGAAAATACAACAGTAGACAATGATATTCTCCTTGTTCCATCATCCTTTGAGATACAACAGACAAGTTATACATCAAACAGAGGAAAAGTACGTGTTCTGGAAACTTTCACCTACAGAACGTATAAAGAAACTAAGGAATATAACTACTTCCTTCATAAAATTGATGGTATCTGGAGCATATATAATTACGAGGTTAGAAACATAGGTACCGAATAATATGAAAATCCTGCTCGTTATTGAACGTGACACGTTAAGAGATGCAATTATCCAACATCTTTCTCCCCGGGGGTTTGATTTTATTACCTATTCAAACCCGGTAAAAGCAATTGATAATATTCTGGAGATAGCTCCGGACATCGTAATTTTTAGTTCAGTCGATTTTCCACGTCACTGGAAACCGTTTTTAAAAGTTCTAAGGCTTTTTAAATCCAGAGATGAATCTATTTTTGTTCTTCTAAAAAGCGAAAATTTTTCTGTTGAAGAAAGTACAAAAGCCGCTATTCTTGGAGTTAACGCAATTATACCTGATAATCTTGAAGATCCTCTCTCTATTCAGCAGCTTAAAGATATTTTTTCCCGCTTTACCCCTGCTTCAGAAAATCGTCTGGACCGCCGCTATTTAGGTGTTATAGCAAAGGATATTGAATTCATTTTTAACCACCCCATATCGTTACAGATAGTAACAGGTATATTGACCGATATTTCCCTTGGAGGAATTTCATTTAAACCTGATGTACCGCGTCTTACCCAGGATATTATGGAAGGAATAGTACTTAAGAACTGCACACTGCGTATAAATGAAAATTTTTATATGATTTCTGTTAAAGTTATACGAAATAACATACAAATTTCTCTTGGTTTTATTGAACCTTCTGATTCTTTGAATTATGATTTACTTGAATATTTCAACACAATTCCAACGAGAGAACTTGAAAAAGTTCTCCATCATAATCAGGAGGAAGAGAATGAGCATACGTAAATATCTTTCATCATTACCATTATTTGATATAGTAAAATACGATAATGAAGCGGATTTCATTCAGAAGGCAGTTAGTTTTAAAGGCTCTCCCCGCAGACACCCTTATGATAGTGAAAAACTCATTCTTATTGCAAACCCGTTTAGTTCGAATACTTTTTTTTATGAATTTCTTATAGAAAATATTATACGTTATGATGAACTTCCCAGTATTGTTGATGATGGTGGTGAAACCGCCCCGATGGTTCGTATCTGGGTACTTAAAGGTTCTATAGGTATGGAATACATTCCCTTCGAAGTTGATGAACCCATACAGTATATGAAAGATAGTGAAGTACTTCATCAGGTGCTGAAAGAATCGGAACAAAAAAGGACCGGATGAAATATTTTGTCAAACATACTAATTATCTAATCTGCACTCTCTGCCCAAGAAGCTGCCGCATTCTTCAGGGGAAGCACGGAAAGTGCGGAGTTCGATTTAATAACAGTGAAGGGGGTAACCTCCCCTTTTACGGTATCCTTTCCGCCGTTAATATTGATCCTATAGAAAAAAAGCCCCTTTATCATTTTTATCCCGGATCGTTAATTTTTTCTATAGGTTTCTACGGGTGCTCATTTCACTGTCCTTTCTGCCAGAATTTCCAGATTTCACAGCAGACCCCGGAAGAAAGATCAGAAAAATATGTTTCACCTGAAAAGCTCATTGGTCTTGTACAGCAGAACAATCTCACTTCAGTTGCCTTTACTTATTCAGAACCCCTCGTTCATTTTGAATATATTTTAAAGGCATCACAACTCGCAAGGGAAAATGGTATTAAAACAGTCCTCGTAACCAATGGGTATCTTAATACAAAACCGGCGAGAGAGCTTCTTCCCTATATTGATGCGCTTAATATTGATTTAAAATCTTTCAGTGATGTTTTCTATTCCCGGGAGCTTGGAGGGGCCCTTCAACCGGTACTTGATTTTATAAAGCTCTCTTCAGAATACTCACATGTGGAAGTCACCACGCTGGTAATACCGGATAAAAACGATTCGGATGATGAGCTGGATACTATAGCCGGTTTTATTGCCTCTGTTGACAGAAATATACCGCTTCACCTTTCAGCATACTATCCGGCGTTCAACTATACCAGACAATCAACGAAAGAAAGCACGATTGCCCGTCTTACAAAACGGGCCCGTGCCTTCCTTCCGTTTGTTTACCCTGGAAATACAGGAGGTCTCAACAGCAATACGTACTGTCCCGGCTGCGGAGAACTGCTTATAGAACGCCACGGATATAGAATATCAAATCCAGGTATACAGGATGGATTGTGTTCCTCCTGCGGGAAGGCTGTTCCGTTTCCCGTTTAATTTTCTTTTTTTAAGCAATAAATATTGACATAAACAGATCTATTGTATACATTACGAAGGTCTTTTGGGACATTCCCCTGTAGCTCAGTTGGTAGAGCGGGTGGCTGTTAACCACTAGGTCGGCAGTTCGAGTCTGTCCGGGGGAGAAAACAAAGCCTGTACAAGCGTACAGGCTTTGTTATATTAAAAACGCAGTAACCAGGAGTTACTTCCGTTTTAATTTAATACCTGGAAAATCAATCTAAATTAGCATTAGTATTAAGAACAAGCATCCCGTCGAGTGCAGTCCAGCCGTCATCGCTGTAGACAAG
>CAYSXD010000156.1:0-5727 GCA_964434925.1 uncultured Spirochaetaceae bacterium | reverse complement strand
GGGATAGAACGGGGAAATACCGACAAGTGTCGGAACTTTCATAAGATAGACGAGAGTTTTTACTATGTTTTCCGGAGTATCGTTTTGTAAACCGCATATGAAATAACTAATAACCGGTATACTATACTTTTGGATTTCCCGAATAATTATTTCATATTTTTCAAGTGATACTATTCTTTTTTCTACCCTGGCGGCATCTGCTGAGAGAGTCCCCAATGAAAGATTGAACTGTGTGAACCCCAACTGTACAAGTTTCTGAACTTTTTTAGGATCCAAAAAGGAATAATCAATACCATTTTCAGCCATAAATGTGATATCAGGAAAGTGTGTGTGGAAAAGTAAAAGAACCTGGAAAAAATATTCAGGTACAAAAGTAAGGTTATCATCTTCAAAATTCAGAACAATATGTTTATTTGCCGGTAGAAATGATAGTTCCTTTTTTATTTTCTCCAGGGGAACATATCGGAACAGGTGCCCGTGAGTGATATAGTTTGAACAAAACCGGCACCTTCCTGGACATCCTCTGCTGAGGCTTGTTGAAATGAAAACCTTTTGCTTTGTTTCTCCTGTTTTACTCCATACAAATTCAAAGTTTTCAGCTTGCGCATGAGTCACTTTTGAAGGAGAAATAATCTTCCCGCCACGTTTGAAATAGAGGTTAGGGACGGAAGAAAGGTCGGGAGAACTGCTGTGCAGTTCTTTCATAAGCTTTTCCATAACGCTCTCAGCTTCTCCAATAACGACAAAATCAGCACCTTTTGCTTCAAGATAATATTCAGGATATGAACTCACTCCACCCCCGCCTGCACCAATGAGACATCCGGGTTCTAATTCTCTCAATGATTTAATGAGTTCAAGGGTGTCCCCGGCATAGGCGAAAGCAAAGCTTGAAATAAGGATACAATCGGGATCATGTTCAAGTATTTTCTTTGCGCAGGTTTGAAATGACGGGCCAAATTGTTTATAGCCGCTGAAAAAAGAAAGTTTCCCCCTTTCTCCCTGAATGAGGAACTTTTGTAAATGTTCTGTTTCCCCCAGGGGAGGTATGGCACTTCCTTCAGGATGTAAAAGAGGGCAGTTAAAGGTTATGACTGAATTTTCTAATTTTTTAAGAATTTTTGAAAGTGTATACATGCCCAATGCAGAGCTGCGTCCTGGGGTAAAATACATGTCACGAATAGGAGGGGTAACAATTACTATCTTCATTATTAATCATAAATATACGATAATAAGGGAAAATAATAGGTAGCATAGATTAATATGGAGGTATTTATGATAAATATAGCAGAAAGGTACATATGTATACTTTAAAGAGCCTGGCAGATGAAATTGAGTTTGATGTTGACGATTACAAACTGCTTCTTCAGGCTTTTACAGATCAGACTGATATTGACCTTAAGGAAATAAAAAGTAATATAAGTGTGAAAAATACAACTGTTATTTCAGAAAGGATTCACAGTATAAAAGGTGCCGCGTTGAATCTGGGCTTGAATGATATTTCTGAAGTTTTGGAACACTTGAGCAGACTGAACAAAGAGGGCGAATTCCACCAAATGGAGATGTACCTTAATTCCTGCCTGAAAGAAGTCGATACTTTAAGTAGAATGCTAAAAGGAGTTTAAATGAAAAACATTCTGGTCGTTGATAACCATAGGGTAACATTGAAATATCTTGAAATGTTACTGAGTAAAGAAGGTTATATTGTTCGTTTAGCCAGTGATGGTATAGAAGCTCTGGATATAATAAAGGACTTTAAACCTGATGTGTTTTTTATTGATCTTGTTATGCCGTATATCCGGGGTGAGAAGTTAATTCCCATACTGCGGAATATTGATACGGTAAAGGAGAGTAAAATAGTTGTTCTTTCAGGAATCGCCGCGGAAATAGGGAGCGACCATGTGTTATTTGGTGCTGATGCCTGTATAGCAAAAGCACCCTTCAACAAAATGGGTGAATATATTCTGGAACTTCTTGAAATTTTTAAGAAAAGAACTACCAGTGATCCCATTATTGAAGTTATTGGAGTGGAGGAAGTTTATAGACGGGCTGTTACTACTGAGCTTATTGCCGGAAGAAGACATACGGATGTCATTTTAAATAATATTTCAGATGGGATTATAGAATGTAATCGCAATCATCGTATTGTGTACGCAAATAAGACAGCTCTGGAGTTTCTGGGTGGAGAGGAAACTGATATTATATCTGCCGGTTTCGAATCTTTCTGGAATGATGAAAATTCCGGAGCAATAAAAGAGTATTTAGACGGAGTGATGAAAGGGAAAGATAAAAAAACCCTTGAAGTTAGAAAATCCGGTTTGTACTATGAAGTACATGCCCATTTTATTGTTACCGAAAATGATGAAACCTTTATTATTATCCTTCAGGATATTACTCTTTTTAAAAAAGAACTTAACGCAAAAGAAAAAAGGATAAAAGAAGTTTATCATAGAGTTAAAAATAACCTGGTGCTTGTTTCAAGTATTATAAATTTACAAATAAGCGACAGTGAGGAAGAGAGTGTTAATGAAGCGCTGTATGATTTAAAAAGCCGAATTGATTCCATTGCACTTATTCATGGTAAAATCTTTAAAAGTGATAATCCGGATACTCTCTCTTTAAAAGAATATGTCGATGAATTATTTTCCACAATGATATATTCTGAAAGAGAAATAGATATTCCCATCGTTTATACTATTCAGATACCGGAAATGTTCCTGGGGATAGATAATGCCATCTCTTTTGGGCTTATTATTACCGAACTACTGACAAATACGCTGAAATATGCTTTTAAAGGTGAAAAAAGCGGTGAGATTTTTCTCACCGGTACTCTGACTGAACCGGAATCCGTTTCCTTTGTGTTCCATTCGAGCGGTAGCGCAGACCCTCTTTATTTTTCCTTTTCCGAATCTACGCAATTGAATCTCAGACTTGTTGAAGCTCTTACGCTTCAGCTGGAAAGCAGTATTATATTTAAAGATGAAAACGGGCCATCCTACCTTTTCACTGTCCCTATCGGACGTAAGAATAAACAATAAGATGTCTTAATTAATCAAAAAAAAGCAGCCCTTGAGAGGGCTGCTGCTATCAGTTAATGTAATTACTTTTTTATAGCCAACTCCGTCTCTCCGTCAAAAAAGACCGCCTTAGTAAAATCAACGGTAAAATTAATTTTCTGATCAACGGCGACTTTGATATCAGGAGCAACACGGGAAATAAACTGGTGCTTTCCGGTATTAAGATACAAATGAATCTCCGCACCCAGAGGTTCGATAACGGTAATACCGGCATTCATTGTTTTACCGGGGGTTTCGGTGGGAACATAGCTCAGGTCTTCCGGCCGGATTCCAAAAATGAGATTTTTTCCAATATGGTTTTTTAAATAATCGCCGCCCGGGACTTCCATTTTAAATGTTCCTTCATCAATATAGAGCTTCCCCTTCTCTTCTGTAGCTGTTACCTGCATAAAGTTCATGGGTGGAGATCCTATAAATCCCGCGACAAATTTATTTTCAGGTTTGTTATAGAGAGTAAGCGGTGATCCGATTTGCTGAATAATGCCGTCCTTCAGAACAACGATCTTATCCGCCATTGTCATTGCTTCAACCTGGTCATGTGTTACATAGATCATTGTTGCATTAAGTCGTGTATGAAGGCTTGAAATTTCAGCACGCATCTGAACACGAAGTTTTGCGTCAAGGTTGGAAAGAGGTTCATCAAAAAGAAATACCTTCGGCTGCCGTACTATGGCACGCCCGACAGCTACTCTTTGCCGCTGGCCTCCTGAGAGGGCTTTTGGTTTACGATCCAGAAGCTCTTCAATATCAAGAATCTTAGCAGCTTCGCTGACACGTTTTACAATTTCTTCCTTTGAAAATTTCCTGATTTTCAAACCAAAGGCCATGTTATCATACACCGTCATGTGGGGATAAAGAGCATAGTTCTGAAAAACCATCGCAATATCCCTGTCTTTAGGGGGAACATCATTGACAACCTTATTGTCAATCAGCAACTCACCTTCGGTGATATCTTCCAGTCCCGCAATCATTCTCAGTGTTGTGGATTTCCCACAGCCTGACGGACCAACAAAAACGACGAACTCTTTGTCATCTACCGTAATATTCACATTATCCACAGCTCTGACATTCCCATCGTAAACCTTGCCTATACCTTTCAATTCAACTTTCGCCATACTACCCTCCGGAATTTATCTTATGTGTATCAGAGTAATACGAATTCGTTGTGTTGTCAATTGGATAATGTCCCCCCCGGATTCTGTTTCTCCCATTCTTTTATTGCTTCCTCCAAAGTTGTAACGGGAGGATTTGCCTTGTTAATTTGTTCAAAAAACCACGGTTTAATTACTTTCTCTTTTATCTGTAACCAGTTTTCAGGTACCTCAGGCGGAAAAATGATTGAGGATTCAGGAGGGATATGACCCATTAACCCGGGATAGAACCGGGGTAGTTCATTTGAATTTATTTCCTTTAAAGAAGAAAAACCTTCTGCCAGTCCAAAAATACGAATACGTTTATGATTGGTGGATGCAAGGAATTTCTTTTGTGTTGCCATATTAAAGAACCATATAAGAAAGGTTTCCGCGTCTTTTTTATGGGGAGCGCCCTTTGGTATTCCTGTAAAAAGTATTGTATGTAAAGACTGGACTTTATTATCCGTAGAAAACCATCGGAAATCCAGGTTATTTCGTTTTTCCGGGGGTAAAGCAAAAAAATCATTAAGATTGCTGTAGGAAAAAGCAATACGGTTTCCTGTTATGAGTTTTGGTTTCGGGTCATAAAGGAATTTATCTATAAAATCCTTTTCCTGTATAAGACCACCGTTGACTGTTTTTATCCAGTCTTTCATATAGGCTATTGATTTCACAACATTCTCATTATTCCAGGTAAGAAAACTATGCGTCTGATGGAAGTCCGCGTGAAACAGAATGGCTGTCTGAAAGGGGGTCTCAGTATTCCAGAGAGGTGAAAATCCTCTTGTAATGAATTTCTTTGTAGTTTGTTTGTTTGCAGCGACAGAAGCATTTTTAAGGTTGTCCAAATTCATGAAGAAGGGAACAATAAATTGAGAAGTGTGCGTTTTATTAAAAAAAATGAGAGGCAGGTTAAATGAAACAGGTAGGAGAAGCTGGTGTTTATTCAGGACTCCCTGTTTTAAGAGGTTTTGGTAAAATAAATTCCGGTGAATTCCATGTTCATTAAAAAGTGTATCGAGTGAAGTAAAAAGGGGTAAAATCCCTTTGGCGTTGAGATATTCATCAAAAATCATATCAGGAAGGGATGTGGCAGTTTTAAATTCCTTCCCAGGGTTTTGTTTATATTCGACTTCCACTTTTGTTTTCTTATGTGATGCATTGAATTCTTCAATGTAAGCTGCAATTTCAGGTCTGTTCGTCCAGATAATGACTGTATGACTATCAGTATGACTGCAGGATGCAAGCACAATCAGTATGCTGGATATAAAAATGATGTATTTCTTCATAGGAGAGAGTCTAAGTTGGTAATAATCTCTTGTCAATCCCGGCTCCTGTATGAATAATAAAGAAATGTTTTTCTCCTACAGCTCTTACTTAAGAAATAAATATGGAGAGTCAGTATATCGGGTTTCAGTTGATGGTGGTTTTTCATGTCCCAACCGAAATTCCGATGGTACGGGAGGGTGTACCTACTGTGATGAACTGGGTTCTGTGGCGGTGTATCAAAGGGGGCAGGA
>CAYSXD010000155.1:0-5760 GCA_964434925.1 uncultured Spirochaetaceae bacterium | reverse complement strand
TCTGTAGCAAGAAAGATACGTGCCTGGTATTCTTCTGTGGGAAGACGTGAAATATCATACAGTATTTCACTGTAATTTGCTGCCTGTAAAATATTATTCGAAATCAACCGGTAAGCTTTTTTTCGGGCTGGAAAATATTTTGTCAATTCTTCTCCCATTCGAAGAACATTGATATAGGCATTTTTCCTATCGAAATCAAAACTTTCCTGATTTTTTTTCAGTTTATCTACCAGTGTTGAAATTTGTTTTTCAGTATCATGAAAGAATTCTTTTGTCTGCAGATCAACATTATTTGAGTAATCCTGAAGGGAAGTTTCAACTTTCCGTTTGAAGGAGTATAGGTGTGTGGAATAGACAAGAATGATGCCGATCATCCCGATGGTAATAATACCGGCAATAACCAGTGCAAAATAACGGTAAAAAAATATATTAAGTCTGTTGAATGGTCCGCTTCGTTTAAGCACGGTATTGTGGGGAATAGTGACTTTGAGAATTTCTTCAGCGTGGTTCAGTGCGTCTGCAAAATAGGTCCCGTTACTTACCTGGACAGCAAGTATGACCTGAATACGTTGCAGGAAATCTTTCAATTCTTCATTGATTCTATGGTATGCTATGGGTGTTTCATACTTCTCAATTTCAGATATTTTCCAGAAAGATTTTTTCTCAAACGACCATGCCCGGAAAATTACCTGTCCCCTTAGATCAGATGATATTATTTCCTGGACATACAGGGAGGAATTGTTCATTTTAATGATATTGATTACATACACTCCGGGGGAAATACCGTCAATAGTACATTTTACCGGGCTGGTACGATATGAATCACCTTCTCCAAGCCATTCGAGGAGGAAATTTGAAACAATGGTACTGTTTTTTACCGTTTCGGTATTCATTTCAGAAGTTCCCTTAGTATTCGGAGGTGAAAAGCAAATGTGTTGAATTAAAGCAAACCCGATGATAAATCATCATGAAATTAATATATTCAGCGCTAATTTTCAATAGTAAAATTCATAATTTTCCTTTAATGTAGACGATATAAAATAAAAATAGGAGTTTATATGTTTTATCTGCCTGTTTTACATGAAAATGAAAGATTTTTAATTAATCCTTCCAAAATAATTGCGCTGGGGTTGAATTATCGGGAGCATGTTACTGAAAGCGGGTTTTTAAGCAGCAACAATCTTTCTCCGGACATTCCTTCTGAACCAATTCTTTTTGCGAAAACACCGAATGTTCTCATTCCTGATGGAGCGGATATTATTATTCCCGCTTTCATAAAAAAAGATTATGCGTTTGAACATATACGTATTGATTACGAGGCTGAGCTTGCTGTGATACTGAAGAATACGTGTAAAAATGTACCGGAAGAAGACGCTCTCTCCCATGTCCTGGGATATTCCTGTATGAATGATGTCAGTATGCGTAACTTTCAAACTTCAGACAAGTCGGGATGGTTCCGCGGAAAATCTCTCGATACCTTTGGCCCAATCGGGCCCTGTATTGTCCCCGCGAAGGATATTACGGATCCTCAAAACCTTTTCATCACCTGCCGTTTGAACGGGAAAACAGTCCAAAATTCCAATACATCCCATATGATCTTTTCCGTTGCCGAGACGATAGCTTTTATATCAAAACACATTACTCTGGAGAAAGGGGATATTATTATGACAGGAACACCCAGGGGTGTTGGTGAAATTCATCATGGTGATACTGTGGAGATTGAAATTGAAAATATAGGTATATTACGAAATCGGGTAAGAGAGGAGGGCTTTAAGGGATAATTTGTTTTTTTATCTCTTCGAGATCTTTTTCCATCTTTTTTATTTTCCCGGCTATCACATTCATCCTGTATTCTATGGAATTAAGAATCCAGAATTGAAAATGGTTGGTTTTATACTGAGAGTGAATCATCCAGACAATCTTAATTGAGACAAGGAGAACACTGACTTCCAGTGAAATATATGAAGGGAGCCAGTGAGTAGTCAGTTCCAGAGCAAAAAGGGAAAGAATAATTGTAAGGAAGACGATATTGATAATCATATCAATACTCGAATATGCTGTCCCTCCAATCTTTCCAAGCATCATCTTTATCTGATCACGCTCTTTATTATAATCCCTGATCTCTTTGAGTATTTCTTCTTTTTTACCTTCCAGCTCAATCTGCTCTATTTTATTCATTCTTTTACCTACCATGAATTTTATTCTGTTTCGTGTTATCGTCTTCTATTATAGTCTGTTATTGTTGACTTGGCATACTATAATTTATACTTTAGAGGTCCGGACTAAGGAGATGTTTTGGAAAAAACTTTTGTTGCTGTTTTAGGCGCAAGCCCAAAGAGAAATAGATATTCGAATATGGCCGTACGGAGGCTCATAGAGGAAGGGTACAGTGTTATTCCGGTTAATCCGGGTTACAGCTCCGTAGAAGGTATTCAAACGGTATCCTCGCTTTCAGAAATAAAAGATAAGGTAGATACACTGACAATGTATATAAATCCTTATCTGGCAGAAAAAACTGCTGAGGAGATCGTGAAATTAGCACCGCGAAGGGTTATATTTAATCCGGGGTCGGAGTCTTTTTCTTTGATGGATACATTAAAAAGAGCGAAAATCATGTCTCTTCAGGCGTGTACACTGATCATGCTAAGTACCGGTCAATTTTAGAATTGGATGGACTTTTGATAATGGTTCCCAGTACTATTAAAGAACCGTAGTGAAATATGAAAATTTTTGTATACTAAAAGATAACGAAACATGTTTTTATAGAAAAACCATTTTTTTTAAAAGGTATTTATTTATACTGTATGAAATTACAAAACATCCGATTGCTTTGTAATTTGGCACGCACTTTGCTTGTATTGTCGTTATAGATTGAAGTGCAAATAAAAAGGTGAATATATAAATGGTACATGAAAATACATACCCGGGTAGAGTAACTGTTGGTGATATACGAACAGAGCTCATTAGAAAATCAATTCACATGATGATAGCTTTTGTACCTGCTTTTGCAAAGTATAATATTTCCTTGACAATGATGGTTCTTGCCTCCGGGGTAGTCTTCTATGCCTACGCGGAAATGCTGCGAATGCAGGGACGTACAGCAGGATTCATTACCAGAATAACAGTCGCTGCTTCGAGGAAACGGGATCAGAATGGTATTGTCCTGGGTCCGGTTACTCTTGGTATTGGGACGATGCTTGCTCTGATGCTTTATCCCGAACCGGCTGCAGCTATAGCAATATACGCTCTTGCTTTTGGAGATGGTTTTTCCAGCTTATTTGGAAAAATATTTGGAAAGATTCATATCCCGTTTACCGGAGGGAAGACATTCGCCGGAAGCTTTGCCTGCCTCATTTCTGTTTTTATTATTAGTTATTCAATTTCCCGGTCTTTAACAGCTTCAGTCCTTATAGCTTTCACTGCTACATTTCTTGAGGTTATTCCTACTAAAGATTTTGATAATATTATAATTCCCGTGGGAACCGGTCTTGTTGCTGTCGCGTGTATGGGTGTGTAGCCCCACAATAGTGGGATTTTTTTACATCCCCGTATAAATTTTATTGACTGCCCCGTTGCTCAGAAACAGCCCCGAGAGATAAAGAATACATCCTGTAATTAATTGTACTCCTGTTTGCAGCGGAAAGAGTACCTCTATCCCTGTTACAAACATAGCCATTCCTATACCGCAGAAAACAAAATTTTTATTTTTATTACTGTATGCTCCTGCCAGATAGTTCAAAAAGGCAAGAAGGTAGAGACTGTAAAGTATGTTTTGAAGTATGTAAGGAGACTTCCCTCCGGGTAGCAAGAGTGTTGAATGTACTGAGTAGTCAATGGGGATAGTGGAAGAAAGTAAAAAAGCAAAAAGGAATACGAGCCCAATGAAAGTATTATGTTTTTGCCTGTTAAATCCCGTAGAGAACAGCCCCGACACAAAAAGGGCGAGAGCGGTTAATAATTTTCCGAAATACACAAAACGGGGGACAAGTATATAGAGGAAATACAACTTGTTTAAAACCCGGGTAAGAAAAACAACATCACGGAATGCTTCAAAGGGAATACCGCCCAATGCAAGGATAATAAAGAATATTTCAGGAGAAAAAGTTTTTTTGAAGGATGATTGCAGCAGGAGAATAAAGATAAATGAAGTCAGGATTTCAAATAAAATAATAGTCAATGCGGTAAGAGGAGTAGTTCCGAATACAGACTTCATCGTCTGGGCAAGAGCAGAATCATGAGGAATTGCTATTTCGCTGAAAATTATTACTCCTGTGGTAACAAGTATCATAATAAGATTGAAAAGCAGCAGTGAGTAGATAATGAAATAGTGAAACTTCTGATTCATACTTCTATTTAATCGGACTTTTTTTAAAAAAGATCAATGCACTTTTTAATAAAAACTGCTACAGCAGCACATTTGTTCTTTCGATAAACAAAGGGGAGGAGCTTTAAAAATGAAAAAATTAACTTTGGCCTTTATAATTATTATAAATACCACATTTCTCTATGCCGGTGATATTGCCAGTTACGTAAATCTGGGGTTTTCAACGGATTCAAAAATATTTATGTTTGGCCAGTATGGTTTACGGGAATCAGATACTAAAGCATACGCGGATATTTATGCGGTGAATGTACAAAAGAATATCTTTGTAAAAGATAGTGTTCGTGAAAAAGTCTTTTCAGATACAATTTTTCCCGGTCAGAATGGGCTCGGTGCACTTCTTATGCAACTGCATTATGCTTCAGCTTTCATATCTAAATATCATATTAATCATATAGCAACCGGACGTATTGTTTATATACTTCTTGATGGGATTGAACCTAAAGAGAGACTGGAATTCAGGGATTTTGATAAAAGCACCGGATATGTTCTCACTCTTGTTCAGGAGAAATTTGGAAGTGGAAAAACAGTAAGCTCTTCTTTCCATATAAATCTTACCATTACTGATAAGAGAAATAAAACGAGTGTGTTTACCGTAGGCCTGCCAAATTACAAACGTCAGGGAGTTGAGGGGTATCGTATAAAAGAAGTCTTGTTCCCCCCCGATGAAAAAGGGCTTGTTATTGTAGTTGAGAAAGAAATTCTTTCTGATAACGGGAAAAGTATCCGCTACATGGTAGAGACACTCCCCCTTTAATGAGAAGGTATGACTCTAGATAAAATCACGAATTTCTATGTCTTTGTGATTTCTGTCCTTAAAGGAAATTAAATAAGCGGCAAACCCCGCCGTAACAGTATCGAGCAGTACACTGAAACTGACAAGAAGAGAACTAACGGGAAAGATAAGAAGAAAGCCTTCTTCGACACCCCTTCCGTAATGCCGGCAGAGAAACGCCAGAGCAACGAGCGCTCCTGCACCCGGGACGAACCCCGTCATAAAAGATGCTAACAGGCTGAATCCTATAACCCAGAGTACTTTCCAGAGATCCATTCCTATGCTTGAGTAAGAATTTAAGATGAGAATGAAGGCTGTACTTGTAACCATGGCTGTCCCGGCTTTGCCAAAGAGTGTAAAAAAAGGGAATACTCCTGCTCCTATCTTTCTTGGTATTCCCATGTTTTCTTTTCCAATGCGTGAGAGGCTGAGAAGTGTAAAATAACTGTTTCCTGAAAAGAATGCCGCAAACATCGGCGCTGTCATTGCGTAAAGTACTTTGTAAGGATTTTGTTTTCCACTTAGAAAATAGAAAATGAGTGGATATATCCCAAAGATAATAATAACCGAATTGAGAGTTAAGAGAGATAATAGCTGTTTGAAA
>CAYSXD010000154.1:0-5826 GCA_964434925.1 uncultured Spirochaetaceae bacterium | reverse complement strand
CCTGATACGCCGGAATAAAGTGATCTCATCATAATGCAGCCCCCTTGCTCAATATCTTTTCAACATCACTAAAATCGTAGTACTTTCCATTCACTTTTATTTGAGGATGGTCTCTTCCTGAAATCTCTTTAACGATTCCCGTTACTTTTTTATCTCCGGTAACAATTTCAACATTCCTGCCAAGAAGATTCAAAGCATTGCTCTGCACAAGCATCCCTGAAAGATTGGCAAAGTTTTTACTCATATTTGTCATTTGCTCTAGCGATGAAAACTGAGCCATCTGGGAAATAAACTGCTTGTCATCCATAGGTTTTGTAGGATCCTGATATCGTAATTGAGTAATGAGAATTTTCAGAAAATCATTTTTCCCAAGTGATTTGGAAGCCTTCTTCCCATGTAGCAGTGATTTATTCAGGCTGTCCACCTGCATACTTACTTTTGCTCTCTCAGGTTGTGAGAGTGTAGCTGTAAAATCCATCTACCTTCCTCCGCTAAACTACCAGATCAATTATATTGTCTGCGTATAAATTCTTATGAATCACCGGGATTGAGTTTTCAATAGTATTCATTACCTTTCTACTGATAACAAATCCGTCATCCCTCTCCCGTGATTTACCTTTACCTTTATCCCCTACCGAGACATTAAGGGAGCCCATAGTAAAACCCCTGTCGGTAAAAGCTTTTTCCAGATTCACCATATTACGTTCGAAAGCGTCTTTTGCTTCCGGGTTGTCAACAAAAATCTTTCCACTTAAATGATTATCCTGTAAATGAAGGCGAATTCTTACTTTTCCAAGACTTTCGGGTTTGAGAATAAGTTTTATCTCTCCGCTTTTATTATCTTTTAGAATAATTCCGGATTCCTTTACAATACGGTCATTCATTTTTTCCTGCAGCTCTTTTAACAATACCATCCTTGCATTTGGGGTAGACAAAGTCTTCCCGGAATCAGGAATATAACTTTCATTTTCGACAGATGAATGAATAACAGGTATTTTTGATGTATCATCAGGCGCATTTCCAGGATTATTTCCCTGATGCTGCCCGGTTATTCCTGCCAAACCTGGTTTTTCTTTCAACCCGTGATGTTTTACATGCTTTTTCCCATTGCTTTTCCGAAGATCCAGAACTCTCAGAACCGAACCACTACCGGTATCCTTTTTACCCCCGGCCTTTGTCGATTGAGAAACTTTTTTTTCTTTGGAATCGGTTTTGTCTGCTTTTTTTTCTGCCTTCTTTGGCAGCTTTATATTTCCTGAAGTCACAGGATGCATATCTGAAATAAGAGAGAAATGAAAATTCTTTTTATCCGGCTGTTTTTTTAATACAGCCTTTTTTTTATTTTTTTTGGAAACAGGCGAATCGTTATTAATTCTTTTTTTTCCATTTGGAAAATTTTTATCCTTCAAAGCGGACCTGGTGATTTTTACGTTTTTCTTCCCTGAAATTTCCAGGCTTGTTTTCTTTAAATTACTTTTATGTTTTTCATTTTTCGTTAATGATTTCTTCGTGTTCTTTTCAGAATGTTTTTCTTTTTGTGTATTATCCTCAACCTTTTTGGAAGGTGTAGTTTTTTGTTTTTCAGTCTGTTTTCTAATTTTTTTCAGTTCGTCTGTTTTTTTATCACTCTGTTTTTCCGGAATTTTATTCTTTTCTTTTAACTTTTTGTCATAAACAGTTGCAAAGTTATCCCCTCTGATATCCCGGTTTATACTGACCGTTTTAGGCATTCGGGTTTGAGTAGACTGTCGTAACTGTACCTGCATTTGATGCAATTTTACCTCCATAGCCCGAGAGCTAAGGTTTCTTTATCATTTTTCTATTAATATCTGCTGTTCTGTCAGCAGGCATTAAAGATAACCAATAGGAAACTATCGAATCAGTACCTGCTTCCTGGGCCATTTTTTCAGTAACACGCAGAAGATCAATAATATCCTGATCATCCAGCTTTAATAGCCGTGCCACAGCATCCTTCGGCGGCATTCCTACAAAATACTTTGCTGTTTGCCGCAGGTTCTTATCTCTATTTTCGTACTCTTTTGTCCGTTCATTAAACGATTTTTCTTTTTCTTCCTGCGCTTTTTCCTGTTCGGTTAAAGATTCTTCCTTTGCTTTGACTTCATTTTCCCTTTTAAGTATCTCCTGAGCCCGTTTATCCAGCCCTTCTTTTCTTAAATCGAGTGCCATAACCTGCTTTTTCATGCGCTCCTTTTCCAGGAGAAGAAGATCTCCTGTATTTTCTATTTTCTTCGGTGCGTGTACACCAACAAGAGAAAGAACCGGTGCCAGCTTGTCTTTCACATTAATAAGGCCCAGATAATCAAACCAGAGGACTCCTCCCATAAAGATAAGTAAAATGAGAAGTAAAAGTAGTAATATTTTAAAACCCGAACCTGTCCCTCCAGCCAAAATTTCTCCTCCTCTTTAAGTCTGCCGCAATTGATTTCTTACAGCGAATTGCGTACCTATATCATCAAGCTCTTTACTTTCCTCAATTAATTGTTCCCTGTAGTAATTCTGTTCTTTCTTTTCTTTAACTTTTTCTATCGTTTTTCGCCTACGGGAAGCTTCCAGGTACTCTTCTTGCGCTCTTTCCTTTTCCTCATTCAAGGAAGCAAGTTCGCTGGAAAATTCCAGTCGATCGGCTTCAAGTTTATTAAAATACCTTTCAAGAGTCTGTAAATAGTCAATGCCCCCATTTTGCAGTTTAAAATTTCTAAAATGAGAGATCCTGTTCTGTTCCAGCAATTTTATTCTATTCTGAATGACATTACATTTACTTATAATAGTTCCCAGTTTTATTTCCCGATTTTTTTCAATATACTTTCGTAACGTTAATACTCTTTCAAGATTAAACCGGAATCTTTTCATCTGCTCCCTCTTCACATGGAATTTTAATCTCTGCAATTTCCGATGCCATTGCCATAGTTCGGGGTAGAGTACAGTTCTCTTCAATATCCTGAGTCAAAAAATGGCGAATGGAAGCTATTTTTTCAATTGATTCATCAATATCAGGATTACTACCTTCCGAGTAAGCTCCAACATTGATAAGATCTTCCGCGTCAGTATACACAGCAATAAGTTTCCGAATTTTCCCGATTGCCTTTTGCTCTTCCCTGGAAGTTATTTTGGGTGCAAGGCGGGACAGAGAGCCCAGAACATCAATAGCAGGGTAGTGATACGCTTCTGCCAGTTTTCTGCTCAAAATGATGTGACCATCCAGTATACCCCTGACATTATCCGATACAGGCTCATCCATATCATCTCCGTCTACAAGGATCGTATAGAATCCCGTGATTGTTCCCTTTTCGGAAGTCCCGCACCGTTCCAGAAGTTTGGGTAAAATTGAAAAAACGGAAGGAGTAAATCCTCTTGTTGCAGGCGGCTCTCCAACAGCAAGTCCTATTTCCCGTTGAGCCCTGGCAAACCGTGTTACGGAATCAAACAAAAGCATAACATCTTTTCCCTGGTCCCTAAAGTATTCAGCAACAGCAGTCGCCACATAAGCACCCTTAACCCGTGCCAGAGGGGGAGTATTACTTGTCGAAACAATAATAACCGACCTGGATAGCCCCTCCTCTCCAAGATCAGATTCGATAAATTCCCTGACTTCTCTTCCACGCTCACCTATTAGTGCGATCACATTAACATCTGCTTTTGCATTTCTTGCGATCATACCCAATAGAGTTGATTTACCTACTCCACTTCCTGAGAAAATACCGATTCTCTGCCCTTTTCCAACAGGAGTCATTGCATCGAGTGCTTTTACACCTGTTATCATTCTTTCCGTTATCCTTCGCCTTTTTAACACATTGGGAGGAGGGTTCCGTACAGGGAAAAAGGTAACTGAACCGAGAGTACCTTTTTCGTCAATAGGACGACCCATACTGTCCAGAACCCGCCCGAGGAGTTTATCAGAAACCTGTATCCGGAGTGATTCACCCATCCCAACCACAACACACCCCGGCTCTATACCTTCCATTTCTCCAAAAGGCATGAGTTGAACAATCTTACCATCAAATCCTACAACCTCAGCAGGGACAACTCCTTCTCCCTGCGGAACCAGTATATGGCATAGTTCTCCCATAACAACCTGAGGGCCCGCACTTTCAATTAAAAGACCCTGGATCTTTTGTACAACACCTGTATATTTTATAGGATCCAGTTCTTCAACGATAGATTCATACTTTTCAAACAACTGTTCCTCTCCCCCAAACGATATTCACTTTTCACCTTTTGTTTTTATTGGTACCAACTCCAGTATTTTTTCTTCTATTTCCGACAGTTGAGAGGTAATTCGGGCATCAATCTCACCAAAATCAGATTCGAGGATGCATCCTCCTTTATCAACGGTTGAATCTTCCACAACAGTAACAGACCGGACATTTTCAACCATCCTCATAAAATCTTTTACATGCTCGGATGTAAGCTCAACGTCTTCCAAATTCACACGAATAAGAACCTCACCGCGGCTTTTCAGTTTTCTAAGGGCCTGTATAACATTATTAATGACAACATTCTTCTGATTCTCTGATATAACTTTTATAACTTTTCTTGCTATCAGAAGAACCAGATTAACAAGCTGTGATTCCGTTTCATCTATAATTTCATTTCGTTTTTCGATAATCTTATTAAGCATACCGTGAAGCTGTTCGACAAGACGTTCAACTTCAGATTTACCGGACTGGTAGCCCTCTTCCCGTCCTTTCTCAAATCCTTCTTTTTCGGCATCCTTTTGAATGGAATTTATGTCCGCTTCCACTTTTTCCCTGAGAACATCAGCTTCATTTCGGGCCTCAGTCCGTATACGGGCAGCATCATCTTCAGCTTCCTGATGAATCACCCGGGCTTCATCGGTTTTAAGTTTCACCTCTTCAAATGCTTTCTGCTCCGCGGTACGAATAATTTCCTCCGCCCTGGCCTGAGCCGCAGTAATCATATCCTCTTTCTCTTTTTCCCATTGCTCCTTAAACATCCGGGCTTCGCGGCGCAGATCATCCGCCGTAGGTCCTGCATACTCTTCCATAACAGGAGCTACTTCAAGAGGTTCCTCCGCTGCAAAGGGTGAGGCTATGATAACTTTAGTCACCAGGTTCACAATCTCACCTGCTCTAAAAACATGCTTGGCCAAACAAAAACCTCCTTCCTGCCAATCTAAACAACCCTTTCATCTAAACCGGATCGTGCAACAACGATCTCTCCGGAATCTTCAAGTTTTCTGATTATGGAAACAATTTTCTGCTGAGTTTCTTCTACATCCTTTAACCTGATTGGCCCCATGTATTCCATTTCTTCTTTAAGAAGAGCTGCAGCACGTTTAGACATATTCTTAAATATTTTATCCTGTACCTCTGCATCAACTCCACGGAGTGCTTTAGCGAGTTCCCCGGTATCAACTTCCCGTAGTACCTTCTGAATAGCTCTGTCGTCAAGAAGAACAATATCCTCGAATACAAACATACGTTTCTTAATATCTTCGGCGAGCTCAGGATCTTCCTCCTCAAGGGATTCAATAATAAGTTTCTCCGTAGATCTGTCAACAAGATTCAAAATCTCAACAATATTCTCCACACCGCCCGCAGCGGTAAAATCTTCACTTGAAAGAGTGGAAAGTTTCTTTTCAAGCACTCTTTCCACCTCCCGTAATACCTCAGGTGATGTTCTGTCCATTGTTGCAATTCGTTTTGCCACATCCGATTGTATTTCATGGGGTAAACTTCCAAGTATAATGGAAGCTTTCGGAGGCTCAAGATAGGCAAGAATAAGAGCTATGGTTTGGGGATGTTCCTGCTGAATGAAGTTCAACAAATGAGCTGGGTCCGTACG
>CAYSXD010000153.1:0-5836 GCA_964434925.1 uncultured Spirochaetaceae bacterium | reverse complement strand
CCTTCAGCGCATGGAAGATATTTTAAATAAAAAGGAAATACGTAAACTTGAACGTAAATTTAAACCTGACTATTCATTTCTGAATGCAGAACTCTATCCATATCAGAAAGAAGGAATACAATTTGCTGTATTTAAAAAATCTGCTATTATTGCTGATGAGATGGGACTGGGGAAAACTCTTCAGGCTATTTCAGTCGCGGAAATAAAAAAACAGATATTCGGTTTTACAAAAGTGCTGGTTATCACCCCTGCTTCAGTGAAGGACCAGTGGAAACGGGAGATCAAAAAGTTTTCCAACGAAACTGCTATTGTTGTTTCCGGAGGGAGGAGGAAGCGGCAGCATTTATATTCTGACGATACATCTTTCTTTAAAATCACCAACTATGAAGCCGCTATGAGAGATATCCTTGCTCTTCAAAGATGGTCCCCCGACTTTGTAATACTTGATGAAGCTCAGCGGATTAAGAATTTTGAAACCAAAACACATCAGGCCCTTATGTCTATTCCCCGGAATCATTCGCTAATCATTACGGGGACACCTTTGGAAAACAAACTGGAGGATGTATACGGAATTGCTCAGTTTTCTGATAACACACTCCTGACGCCACTATGGGCTTTCGCTGCCAACCATTTTAACATGAGTAAAGAAAGAAAAAATAAGGTGCTCGGTTATCGAAATCTTGAGACCGTACACGATAAATTAAAAAGTCTTATTATCCGCCGGAAAAAGGAGGATGTATTTGACAGCCTGCCGGATGAGATAGTGAATAACTATTATCTGGATTTGTCAGGGGAGCAGGAAGAAATACATCATGGCTATCTTACGAGTATGGTTGCAATTCTTCATAAAAAAGTACTGACCTCGATGGATATGAAACGTCTGCAGAGAATTCTTCTTTCCATGAGGATGGTATGCGATTCTACATATCTCATAGATAAAAAAACAAATATTTCTCCCAAACTAGTGGAGCTGGTGAATATCCTCCGTGATCTGGTTACCGAAAATGGGCGAAAAGTTGTCTTATTCTCCGAATGGACGACTATGACATACCTTATTGGTAAAATTCTTTCGGATATGGGTATAGATTTTGTGGAACTAACCGGAAAAGTCCCAACTCAAAAACGGCAGAAACTTATAGATGAGTTTGATAGGAATCCCGAATGCAAAGTATTCCTTTCAACCGACGCGGGTGGAGTTGGTTTGAATCTTCAGAGCGCTGATTGTGTAATCAATTTTGAACTCCCCTGGAATCCTGCCCGGCTTAATCAGCGAATCGGGCGTGTTAACAGGATAGGGCAGAAAAGCTCAAAGATCAATGTTGTAAATCTGGTAACCAAAAACTCAATAGAAGAGAAGGTTATGGCTGCCATCAATTTGAAACAGGAGCTTTTTGATGCCGTACTCTCCGGCGGGGCAGATGAGATTGATTTCAGCCAGGAGAGTAAGACGAAATTTGTCAATCAGATAAGAGCTATGTTTGGTGAAGAGCTTACCGAACCATCAGGAATTTCAAACTCACCTGAGCTTGATGAACAAACCCCGCATTTCTTAAACCCGAATGTTTTATCCGAAAATGAAACCGCTGTTGATGTGACTGCCGAAGAATTCGACGGTGAGGAAATTGCTGCAGCAGGTTCCGAATCTGCTACTGACCCGCAGCAGTTTGAATCGGTATTGAATCAGGGGATGGCTTTTTTGAATTCTCTTTCACTTATGGCAACAGGAAAGGCCATTGCAGACAGTGATACAAAAAAGGCGATTGAGATTGATCGCGAAACCGGCGAGGTGGTTCTCCGATTCAAAATGCCCGGATTCTAAGGGTCCCTTGCATTAAAATCATTTTCGGGCTACCTTAAAGTCGGTATCACTTTGGGGAGGTTGGAAAACAGTGAGTATAAAGAACCAGGTTGCCGGAATAAAAAAGACACAGGTTGTTTTAGGGAACCTTTCATCACAGTTAAAAAATGAAGCTCTTGCGGAAATTTCCCGTGAATTAAAAAAAAGGAGCAGCGAGATTGTTCGCGCCAATAAAAAAGATACTGAGCGTTCAGTTCAGGAAGGGCTGCCTTCTCCTCTCCTGAAACGGCTTAAATTTGATGAAAGAAAAATCGCGGATGTATGTGAGGGCATTGAGAGTCTTATAAGACTTCCCGATCCGGTGGGAAAGACGCTCCATGTGCGTGAGCTGGATAAAGGGCTTGAACTGTATCAGGTTACGTGCCCCATCGGTGTTATTGGTATGATCTTTGAGTCGCGTCCCGATGCACTTGTTCAGATAGCTGCCCTCTGCCTTAAAAGCGGGAACGGGGTCATTCTAAAGGGGGGCAGCGAGGCTTCGGAAACAAACAAAGTTCTTACCGACATTATTCATACTGCAAGCGTTGACGCGGGGCTCCCCGAAGGGTGGATTTCCCTGGCTGGAACCCGTAAAGATGTTATGGAGATGCTGGAACTGGAAGATTCGATTGATCTCCTGATTCCACGCGGATCAAACAGCTTTGTAAGGTATATAATGGAAAATACATCTATTCCTGTCCTGGGACACGCAGATGGTATCTGCCATCTTTTTATAGATAAGGACGCGGATGTTTCTATGGCCGTTGAATTAACAGATGATTCAAAAACGCAGTATGTAGCTGTGTGTAATGCTCTGGAAACGCTTCTTGTAGATGCCGGTATAGCAGAAGCCTTTCTGCCGGTTTTGAAAAAGCGGATGGATGAAAAGCATGTGGAACTCCGGGGATGTGAACGAACAAAAAAAATAATTGATGTTGTTGATGCCACGGAACAGGACTGGAAAACAGAATACCTGGATTATATTCTTTCTATAAAAATTGTTAATTCGCCGGAAGAGGCAATTTCCCATATCAATACATACGGCTCCGGCCATACGGATGGTATTGTGACAGCTAATAAAGAGAAAGCCCTCACTTTTATGAATAGTGTTGATTCGGCGGACGTTCTCTGGAATGCAAGTACACGTTTTGCCGATGGATACCGGTTTGGGCTGGGAGCGGAAGTGGGAATAAGTACCAATAAAATTCATGCGCGGGGACCTGTTGGTCTTGAGGGGCTGGTGATTTATAAATGGAAACTTATTGGGAATGGCCACAAAGTCGCAGATTATTCCGGTACGAACTGCCGGACATACACACATAAAGAGCTGCACAAGGACTATGCGAAATTTTAAAGGGCTAAAACGCCTGGTTGTCAAAATTGGTACCAATCTCCTTGCCCGTGAAAATTCTCTTGATACCGAATATATGGATGGTATCTGCCGCCAGATAGTAGATATAAAAGCTCAGGGAATGCAGGTCCTCCTTGTTTCATCCGGAGCAATTGGAATGGGCGCGGCAGAGCTTGGAATTTACACAAAGGTAACGGATATAAAGACCCGTCAGGCATGCGCGGCAATAGGGCAGCCGCTTCTTATGCGTCAGTACAGTGAAATTTTCGGTAAATATCATACTCCCATTGCCCAGGTGCTTCTTACACGGGAAGTATTTAATAACCGGAAAACTTTTCTTAATCTTAAGAATTCGGTGGAAACGCTTCTTTCTCTGGGAGTTATTCCCATTGTTAATGAAAACGATTCAATTTCCACAGCGGAGATAGGTACTGCTTTTGGAGATAATGACAGTCTGAGTGCCTATGTCGCCAGTAAAATTGATGCCGGACTCTTAATAATCCTGACAGATATCGAAGGACTGTATGAACAGGACCCCCGCGGGTATCCGAAGGCCCGGCTTATTAAAGTTGTCTCTGAAATTACCCCTGAAATTTTACAGGGCGCGAGTGGTGAGGGCAGTACTTTTTCCACCGGAGGGATGAAAACAAAACTTAATGCGGCTGTTATAGCAGGAGCTGCCGGTTGCAGGACCATAATAGCTCATGGAAAGAGGGATGCTGTTCTTTTTCGTCTTTTGAAAGGGGAGGATGAAGGAACGTTGTTCCTTGCCGGCAAACGTATGTCTGCCAGAGCCCGGTGGATCCTTAACAGTGTACCCCGAGGTACGCTTTTTGTAGATACCGGGGCACTGGATGCTTTACACAGGAGTAAAAGTCTGCTGCCGTCAGGAATTATTTCAGTGGAAGGACTGTTTAACGCGGGAGATGTTGTTTTAATTAATGACTGTGCTCACACAGTGAGTAGTTTTACCAGTTCGGAGATAGAAAATCTCATTGGCAGACATTCGGATGAAATTGAAAAAATTGTTGGCGAGGGAAGGAGGGATGTTATCGCCAGGCCGGAAGATATAGTTTTTTTATAGATTTTTCGTACTGTGTCGATACATACATTATGAACAATGTTGCTTTTATAAATGCACTTACTCTATCTCCCTATGCTTTTAAAGAACTTCCCTCGGGAACCAGCGCTTTTAAAGCGGCTTGTAATACCGCTTCAAATTTGCCTGATGTGGGGAAAATTTTTGTTTTAAATGATTCATCGCTGAGAGTTCGGGGCAATTTTGAAATAATCAGAGACACTATTGAAAGTATGAAGGACCTTTTTGAGGTTTTGTCCCGTTACTCTGAAAACTTTGAAAATATTTACTATTTTTTTGGAGATGCTCCTCTTATCGATTCTGGCATAACGCGGCGGATGTATTCAAATCATCAGCAGTACTTTGCCTCCTATACGTTTGCCGATGGATATCCCTATGGCCTTGCTCTTGAGATTCTAAAAAAGAGCATACTTCCAAGGCTGATAGATCTGGCGAATAAGCACCCGCTGCCGGTTTCCAGAGGGGGGGTCTTTGAAATCATACAGAAAGATATCAATTCTTTTGATATAGAGACAGAAATCTCGGATAAAGATCAGCGAATGCTTCGGGTTTCATTAACTGCCGATACCAGACGTAATTTTAACCAGCTTTGCAGAGTAATGCAAGCGGGAGGTAAAGATGAGCTTTCTATTGTTGGTATCCTTGAAACTCAGGAGGAAATCCTTCGTACCGAACCTGCTTACGTGACTGTTCAGATAACGGGAGGTTGTCCCCAAACCTGCTCCTACTGCCCCTATCCGGGTAAAGTGGGTGATGTATTGACTAATAAGAAGATAATGGCACTGGATAGCTGGAAAATAATTTTACAGAAAGTACATGATTATAGTGATGACGCGGTTTTTAGTATTTCTCTCTGGGGTGAACCCTCCCTTCATCCGGATATTGTGGAACTGATAAAAGAAACGCTACTTTTTCCCTCTTTTTCTCTCATTATAGAGACATCAGGAATTGGCTGGAGTAGAGAGACTTTCGATGCTATAAAGTCTGTTTCAGAGGGAAGGGTTACCTGGATTCTTTCTCTGGACGCGGAGAATGAAACAGTTTACCGGAAACTTCGCGGAAACGGGTGGGCTGACGCACTGTCCGCTGTTGAATATCTTTCTGTAAATTTTAAGGATAACTTTTATATTCAGGCAGTAAGGATGAAGGCGAATGAAGATTTTCTTGAGAAATTTTACAGAACCTGGAAGGAGAGGGGAGTTAAAACAATAATTCAGAAATATGACCATTTTTCTCATATGCTGTCTGATGAAAAGGTAACTGATATTTCTCCGGTAAAGCGGTTTCCCTGCTGGCATTTAAAACGGGATCTGACGATTCTTATTGATGGTACGGTACAGCAGTGCAGAGAAGATCTTCATAATGAATTTCCTCTTGGGAATATATTTACTGAAGAGCTCCCCGAAATCTGGGGCAGGGGGACTTCTCTGTATACGAAACATATACAGGGTGAATATCCCGGAATTTGCGGAACATGTGATGAGTACTATACCTACAACTTCTAAAAAGGTCAGGATGCCTTACACAATAGTCGGAAGTAAAAAAAATG
>CAYSXD010000152.1:0-5860 GCA_964434925.1 uncultured Spirochaetaceae bacterium | reverse complement strand
ATGTATTAAAGGACTGTTCCCGTTCTACACATAGTTCCTTTTCCACCGTCCGCATAATAGCTTTCACCCCCATGCAGAAGCCCATAACATCCGACCGTAAAACCACCCGCTTAGAGCTCATGCTTCAATCCTCCACCTTTACACTGAGAGTTACTCCGTGGCCAACCGGAAGAATGACTGAATAGAGCCTGCTATCGGAAAAAACTCTCTTATTGTATTCATCCGTATAGGCACCTAGAAGTTTTCTTATCCTTGTATTCTCATGAAATAGTGTATCATCTGCTATCAGAAGACCACCTTTTTTTAAGAGAGGAACCAGGGTATCATAAAGAAGAGGATAAAGGTACTTTCCACCATCCTGAAAAATTATATCCCACTCTTTCTCCAGTTCCGGTACGATTTCCTCAGCCTGTCCAAGAATAGAATTCACCTCATTTTCAAGTCCCGCCTTTCTTATATTTGCAATAACTTCCCTGTGTGTCCGTTCATGATTATCAATAGTAACAACTCTTCCGCCTGTCTGCTTTACAGCTTCTCCAAGCCAGATAGTAGAATACCCGATACCGGATCCTATCTCCAACACTTTTTCTGCGTTCGTTAACCGGACAAGTAATCCAAGAAATTTCCCAAGCTCCGGTTCTACAGAAGGCTGAATGTCAGTCCTGCCCCTGCTCTGCCTCTCGATACCTGACAGGAGTACATTATCTCTTGATAAAAACGCACGTAAATATTCCAGCATAACATTTCCCCGTTTCAAAGATTCACTGGACCTAAATCCTGAGTTAACTCACCGGGCAGAGTCCGGCACCAACGAAAAAACCGGTCATAAAGACCGGCTTTAACAGTTAAGAATACTATTTATTTTTTCTTTTTACGCTTTCCCCGTAATTTCCGGCTGGCAGCAGGAATTTCAACAGCCTGCTTAGCATCCATACTATCCGGATCCCCATGCTGCTCTTCCTTTAATGCTTTAATTTTATCCACATCCCCCGATTTTACAATATCTTTCTTTCTTACAGCATTCGTCCACCCAAGAAGTATTGGAGAGGCTATGAAAATTGAAGAATAGGTACCGGCAATTATACCAACAATCAGGTTAAGCGCAAAATCCTTGATCGACCCTGTCCCGAATAAATAGAGCGCAAGAACAGCAAGTAAAGTGGTGAGTGAGGTAATAATCGTTCTGCTCAATGACTGCGTAATACTGATATCAATAATTTTGGAAAACTTCTCACCCCGAAGTAAACCACTGTTTTCCCTGATTCGGTCAAAAACAACAATCGTATCATTAAGAGAATATCCAACAATAGTTAAAACAGCTGCAATAGTTGTTGTATTCACCTCAAGACGGAAAGTCCCGATAAATCCAAGCATAACAAACACATCATGGAAAAGTGCAGAAATTGCAGATATCCCATAAGCCAGTTTAAACCTGAACCACAAATAAATAAGAACAAGGATCAGAGCCGTAATCGTTAACCCTATTGATTCCTGAGCCAATTTAGTGGAAAACTTTGGTCCGACATAATCAGACTGCTTTACAACAATAACATTCCGGCCAAAAGATTTCCCCAGTAAAGATACTACTTTGGTTTCAATTTCCCTCTTTTTATTCCCCCCCGGATCTCCAATACGCACCTGAAATTCCTGATTCTTAGGCTTCCCGATTACCTGTACCTGAGGGTTGCCAAACGGAGCAAGAGCTGACCGTATCTGACTAATAGTCACATACTTACCCGAAGCACTGTTTGTTACATTGAGAAAAGAAGGTTTTTTAGACAGAAGGAGAGGAAAATCCAGCCCTGCTGTTAAATCCGATGCGGATGCGGTAGTTTCAACTACAACTTTAAAGCCATCAATTTTATTCATTTCCCGAGCCAAAGAGTCAAGTGTTCCTGCATCTTTCAGAACAAAAGGGTATTTTTTCACACCATGCTCACCCCTGATGGCAACAGTCAAAAGACCCGCTTTAATATCAATATCAGCATCACCTTTACCGGTATAACTCACATCCATTGCTACGGGAGCAATTTGTATGCGCTGGTTCAATCCGGCCTGAAAGTCAATTCCAAGGTTAAAGCCGCCGTTAATTATTGTTCCTGTTATACCACCGCCAATCACCAGAAATGAAAAGAGGAACATGACATATCGAAGTTTTGTAAATTTAATAACTCTTTTC
This sequence comes from uncultured Spirochaetaceae bacterium, assembly GCA_964434925.1. GTDB lineage: Bacteria > Spirochaetota > Spirochaetia > B11-G9 > B11-G9 > S145-15. Next base: position 3,681 of record CAYSXD010000152.1, on the reverse strand, counting down.
ATCATATCCTCCAGCTTATGCTAAGCTTTTTAACCTTTACCTGCTCAACAAGAAAATCAAATATCAAATGAGCAACAAAGAGTGCGGTAAACATTGAACTGACAATACCAACAGCAAGAGTATTGGCAAACCCCTTAACAAGCCCTGTTCCCATTTGAGAAAGAACAAGAGCTGCGATAAACGTTGTAACGTTCGCATCCACAATTGTCCAGAATGCTTTTCGAAAACCTGCCCGTACCGATGCTTCAGGAGATTTCCCAAGCCGAAGTTCCTCCTTGATTCTTTCAAAAATAATAACATTCGCGTCTACAGCCATACCAACGGTAAGTATAATACCGGCGATGCTGGTAAGTGTAAGTGTTAAATTAAAGGCGGAAAGGATTGCCATCATAAAAACAAGATTAAGAATCAGCCCAATATCCGCAATTATCCCTGACCCCAGATAATAAATAAGCATAAAACCAATAACAAGAATAAACCCAAGAGTTATAGCATGAAGCCCCTGTTTCACCGAATCTTCCCCTAAAGAAGCTCCCACAGCCTGCTGACTGCTGACAATAAGATCAACAGGCATGGCCGCTGTTCGAAGTACCAGAGCAAGATCATTTGCCTCTTTCCTGTTAAATCCGGTTATCTGTACCTGCCCCCGAATTGGTTCCTGAATAGTGGCCATTGATTTAACTTTGTCTCCAAGAAGTACAGCAAGGGTTTTACCTTTATTCGCAGAAGTTAATTTAAAGAATGTTTCCGAACCGGGAACATCAAGTGTAAAATTAACTACAGGTTTTCCTGTTATAGGATGATTTCCGACAGTTGCTCCTTTTATATGACTTCCATCCAGCCCAATTTCTTTTGTTATCACAACATAGCGTTTGAGCTGATCAATACCATACTGATCTTTTGTATAGTAACCACGAATAACCTCACCCGGATCCAGAAAATCCGGTCGTTTCACCGACCCGTCCTCATTATACATATCACCGGGATGGTCATTAAAATATGTGGCTAATTTCTGGCTGGCTTCCTGGTCCACAATATGAAAACTCAAAGAACCTTTACCCATAAGAAAACTATTTACTCTTTCGGGATCTGCCGCGCCGGGGATTTCAATACTGATACCATTTACTCCCTGTTTTCTTATCTGGGGTTCTGATACACCGAATTTATCAATTCGGTTGTTTAATATCTCCATAGCTCTGTTTATTGCCTGGGTTTGATCTTCAACCGTTGGAGGATGCCCAAGCCTTTTTTCCAGACTATTCATATCAGCCTCAAGAAGAATGCTCATACCACCGGAAAGGTCGAGACCCAGCTGAAGGATTTTCCCGCTTTCATTTTTCAAAGCAAGAAGTTTATCTCTGTATTGAGATTCAATATTTTCAAATAAACTCTTTTCACTACCCAGACTTTTAAGTACATCCAGAACAGTCCATTTGGAAGGTATTTTAGTCTTTTCCAACTTATAGTTTTCTTTTGCGGTATTAATAAGAAAATCATATTTCGAAGGCATAACTGAACCAGGGTCTTTTATCACCATTGCCTTTAACTCTTCAAGCTCTTTGGCAGCCCGGCCTCGTGCATATGCCTTAATCTGTTCTCTTGAACCTGCTGCCAACTCTTTCTGTGCCTGTGGTACCATGAAATACCAGCGGAAAGTCGGGTATAAAAAAATAAACCCCGCAGCAAGAACAACCAGTACAACAATAAATCGTGCACGTTTGTTCATATTTAACTCCAGTTTTCGGAAAAATTTAAAAGGCAGGCAGTATGTAATCTACACTGGCGCCTTTGAAAAATTATTTCTTGTTTTATTACTTTACTGCTTTCTCTTCAGAAACAACGGAAGCAATGGCACTCTTTGTAAACTCGATTTTCGTATTATCATCTACTTTTACAACAGTAGTCTGTTCTTTTACCGCGACTACCGTCCCATGAATACCTCCAATTGTGACGACCTTGTTCCCTTTCTGCAGAGTGCTCAACATTTTTTTTGCGTTTTTCTGTTTCTTGCTCTGTGGTCTGATAATAAGAAAATAGAAGATCAGGATAACAAGCCCGAATGTGATAAAGGTTGTCACCATCTGTCCGGATCCTCCTGAAGCCGTTCCGCCCGCTGATGCACCCATAAGCATGGGTAACTTTGTCATTAAATTCATCATTTTTTAGTAACCTCAAATAAAAATTGGATATCGGGAAAAAGTATCATGTAACATGAAGAGAGTCAAGGACACGCTAGATATTTAAAACTTTTGTAATAGTATCAGGAACACTGAATACACCAAAGAGTCTTTTCATCTCTGCCGGTGAGGAAAGCTTTATAGTACTCCGGGAATTATAGATTTCCATAACAGCATCAACTTCTGAATCATCCCGTGAATATAAAGCACTGCAAAAAGCGGCACGGTACATTCCTTTTTCGGCCAATTCCCTTGTTGATAAGCCATGGTATTTTCTTTTTGCCGTTTTATCAACAATAGTCGCAACCCCTTTATAACCAACAGAAAAAATAAAATCTTCCTTCGTCATAATAACATCCTCCGTTAACATTATAGACAGAAAAACTCTCATGCACCAGTGCATGAGAGTTTAGTACATGTTTTTTGAAAGACAGGGCTTACATCATGCCGCCCATGCCTCCCATTCCGCCCATTCCGCCGCCCATTCCTGCTCCGGGAGCAGGGGCTTCATCAGCAGGAAGATCGGTAATTGCACATTCTGTTGTAAGAAGAAGTGCTGCAATGGAAGCGGCATTCTGAAGCGCACTTCTGGTAACTTTAGCGGGATCGGTGATTCCAGCCTTCAGCATATCCGTCCACTCCATAGCGGCAGCATCATAACCAATACCCTTCTTCTCATGTTTTGCCTTATCCGCAATAATAGCACCGTCAAGACCCGCGTTTATTGCAATCTGGCGAATAGGTTCTTCCAAAGCCCGCTTTACAATTTTATAACCAATCTGTTCTTCATCGGATATATTTTCAATATCCTTCTTTTCCAGCGCGTTGGTTACCTGAATCAAGGTTACTCCACCACCTGCAACAACACCCTCATCAATAGCTGCACGTGTTGCAGAGAGAGCATCTTCAACTCTGTGTTTTTTCTCTTTGAGCTCTACTTCTGTCGCAGCACCAACATTAATCACAGCCACACCACCGGCAAGCTTTGCAAGTCGTTCCTGGAGCTTTTCTTTGTCATAGTCAGAGGATGTTTCTTCAATCTGGGATTTTATCTGAGCTATTCTGTCTTTTAAATCGGAAGCTTTTCCGTTTCCATTTATGATTGTTGTATTTTCTTTTTCCACCTTAACAGTCTTGGCCGTTCCAAGCTGAGAAATTTCAGCATTCTCCAGTTTCATACCGAGATCTTCTGAAATGACCTCACCACCGGTAAGAATAGCAATATCCTCCAGCATTGCTTTTCTTCTATCACCGAATCCGGGAGCTTTAACAGCAACCACATTCAAAGCACCCCGCAAGTTATTTACAACAAGGGTAGCAAGTGCTTCACCGTCAACATCTTCAGCAATGATTAGAATCGGCTTACTCGCCTGAGCAATTTTTTCAAGAATGGGAAGCAGATCTTTCATCGTGGAAATCTTCTTCTCGTAAATAAGCACATAAGGGTTTTCCAGTACGGCTGACATGGTATCCCGATTGGTAGCAAAATAAGAGGAAAGATACC
>CAYSXD010000151.1:0-5979 GCA_964434925.1 uncultured Spirochaetaceae bacterium | reverse complement strand
CTGTCCATTCCCGTAACAGCCACTATTACTCCCTCTGATGGTGTCATCTCAATAATTTTTCCCGGAATGAGATTTGATGGTCCCAGAAATTCAGCGGTAAATTTGGTTTTGGGATAATTGAAAAGTGCGGAAGGGTCCCCCGCCTGTTCAACTCTCCCATTATTCAAAATAACAATACTGTCACTAATGGTGAGCGCTTCCTCCTGATCATGGGTAACATAGATTGTTGTGATGGAAAGCTGTTGCTGTATCCTGCGGATTTCCCTTCGTAATTGTATTCTGAGCGAGACATCCAGAGCACTGAGTGGTTCATCAAGAAGGAGCAGACGGGGGGAGGGAGCAAGAGCGCGGGCAAGGGCAACACGCTGTTTCTCGCCGCCGGAAAGAGAATCTATCATTCTCGTTCCGTAACCGGAAAGATGCACCAGCCGTAAGTACTTTTTAACAGTTTCGGCAATGTCCCGTTTGGCTAATCTTTTGTATTTTAAACCGTATCCGATATTTTCCGCGACATTCATGTGAGGAAACAGGGCATAATCCTGGAAAACTATACCAATATCTCGTTTCCAGGGAACGCATTCGGAAATATCAGTATTTTGAAGATATATTCTGCCTTTTTCAGGATTAAGTATTCCGGCAATAAGCTGAAGGGATGTTGTTTTTCCGCATCCCGAGGGGCCAAGCAGTGTAACAAGTTCTCCGCTTTTGGCTTTTAAACTGATCTCTATATTAAAAGTTCCGAATGTCTGTGACAGATTCTTTACTGTTAAACCCACTACAATCTGCTCCTTTTTACGAAGTTTGCTTTTTCCATCATCATAAATGACAGGAAGGTCATTATAACAAGGATTGTTCCTAGAGCACAGGCACCGTAAAAATTGTAAGATCCTATAAGCCGGTACATCGCCAGGGGGATGGTGACAATCTGCCCCTGCGCGAGAAGAATTGTTGCATTCAGTTCGCCAATAGAAAGAGCAAAGGCAAAAGCAGTTCCTGTTATAATTGCTCCTTTAATTAAAGGAACCTCTATAGTGGTAAATACGCCAAAAGGCGTTGCACCAAGGCTTTTGGCGGCGTGTGAGAGATCCGGCTTTATTTTACCCAATACTCCTGTAATCGATCTGATAACAAACGGGTAGGTGATAATTGTATGGGCAAAAATAATAAGGGTTGTTGAATTCAGGACAGCCGGAGGAATTTTATATCGAAGATACATATATCCCAGACCAAGGATAACCGAAGAAACAATCATGGGGAGCATAAAAATAGTATCGAATAAACCGGTGATAAGAGTTGAGGGAATCCATTTTTTGACTGAAAAATAACTAAGTATTGTACCAAGGGGAACAGATAGCAGCACCGTTATTGAGGCAATGATTAAAGAATTTTTTATTGCTACAAGTGCAATTGGTCCGGAACCTCCTGCACGGGAAGTAAAAAGGTTTATATAACTTTTAAGTGAAAGGTAGTCACCACCGGCCCTGCTTACCGGATAATAAAAGGATTTTATTATAACGGAAAGGAGCGGACCGGCAACAAGAATAAAAATAAAAATCATATAAATTATAACTACCGGTTCCAGTTTTTTTTCAGCACCCGGGTAGCCATTCTTTATTGGGGACGAAAGAATAAAATCTTCTGTTTTTGAAAGTTTTGTCTGAAACCGGAAGGTGATATACAACAGTAAAAGGGTAAAACTCATACCCAGTACTGCAAAGCTGCTCGCTCCGCCCTGATTGAAGGACACTGTTGCCAGGCGATAAATTTCCACTTCAATTGTGGAGTACCGGGGGCCTCCTCCGAGAACAAGAATTATCGCAAAACTTGAAAAACAGAACAGGAAAATAAGCGATGCCGCCGAAAGGAGGGCCGGAATAAGTTGGGGTAGGGTGATGGACAAAAATGATTTTACCGGTCCCGCCCCGAGGGAATGAGCTGCCTGGATCTGTGTAATACTGAGTTTCTCCCAGAGGGAGGCAATAATTCGCATAGCAATAGGAAAATTATAAAAACTGTGAGCGAGAATAATAGCCTTCATTGAGTAGAGAATCCGCAGCGGGGGAGTGTGAAGATTGAAAAGCTTCATAAACAGCTGGTTCAGATAGCCGTTATTACCAAAAAATATAACAAAACCAAGGACAACCAGAATTGAGGGTAACACAAAAGGGATGGTAGCCACTGCCTTTAACACTGATTTACCGGGAAAGCTTTTGCGGGCAAGGAGATATGCTCCGGGTAGTCCAAGTAGTAAAGAGAATATGGTACTTAAAGAAGCTTGATAAACGGTAAAAAAAATGACCCTTCTATCGTAGGATGACATTATTATCTTTTTTAGATTGAGTAGGGTTAAAGAGCCTTCAGAGGTCAGGAATGCTCTTCTTAAAACAGAAAAAACCGGTGTATAAAAAAGAAGTGAAAGGAAAATAAAAACAGAAAACAGTAAAATTATTCTTACTGTTTTCATGTTGGGTGGTACTCTACTTAGCCGCTGCATCAGTCCATTCAGCCAGCCAGATATCCAGGTTTTTTGCGACATCCGCTGCTGGCAGAAGAAGTTTCTTTTTCGGAATAGGAGCATAATTGAAGGATTCCGGTAGTTTTACTCCCCTTGATACCGGATACATCCAGTTTGTAAGGGGAATTGCCTTTTGGAAATCATCTGACAGAGCAAATTCAATAAACTTTTCTGCCGCTTTTCTGTGGGGCGCATTTTTGATAATACCCATACCTTCTATCTGCATATAGTGTCCATTGTTAAAGACAGCTGCCCTGTAGCGTGTGGTATTTTCATATTCAACATGATAGGCGGGACTTGTCGTATAGCTAAGTACCATTGGAGCTTCACCACTGGTAAAAAGGCCGTATCCGGAATCCCATCCAGCGGTAATGGTCAGAATGGAAGGTTTTAATCTCTGCCAGTATGAGGTGAAATTATCACCATAGGCTGCTATTGTCCAAAGCAGAAATCCAAGTCCCGGGCTTGAAGTTCTGGGATCCATCAGTATCAGTGATTTCTTAAAACGACTGCTGCATAAATCCTCCAGCGACTTTGGTGGAGAAGTAATCTTTCCGGAATCATAGATAATTGAAAAAAAACCGTAATCAAAAGGAATAACTTTATAGGTTGGATCAAAAATAAACTCTTTCGGAACTTTTACTATATTTTTAGGTTTATATGAGGCAAAGATATTCTCTTTCAGAGCTTCCGAGAGAAGATTATTATCAATACCTATAAGAATATCAGCTGAAGGAGTATCTTTTTCCATAATGGCTTTCTGTAAAACCTGACCGGCATCTCCCGCGGACCGTACCGTAACCTTAATCCCGTATTTTCTTTCAAAAAGTGGTATGACTTTTGGCCCTGTTCCCCATTCCGATACAAAAGAATCATACGCGTAAACAGTAAGTTTGTTAAGTGGTGCTTTTGCAACCGGTATTTCTTTGGTCCCTCTGGAAAAACCATAGAAAACAGTACAAAGAAACAGCAGAACAAAAAAGAAAGTAATTTTTTTCATACTTTATCTCCTTAATGTACATATTATGTTCTATGGGTATTTGAAAATGTCTCGCTCCCTTCGCTGGCATTATCCAGATCAGGTTCAACGGGTATCTTCTCAGACTGAAAATTTCAGCCACCCCACGACCTGTTGAGAGTAACTCTCAATTGATCAAGTGTCAATATTATAGAATGAATAGGAGCGTATTCTTTTGACAAAATCACTTTTTACGATTATGCTTAATTATAAGGAGTAAATTTTGGAGTTTAGTGATGAAATAGAGAAAAAATTACGTTCCCTTTTTGCCCAGTATAGTACATTACAGGAAGAAATGACGGGAACTATATGGGATCTTATAACGGTTTCGGGTTTGAATACTTCGTATGTGAGGGAAATAGTAGCTTCAGCCAGGGAGAGCGGCTCAAATGTTTCTCATATTCAGGATCAGGTAAATAGTATAAAAGAATCGTCTTCAAATGTTGTAAAAACGGTTAGGGATTCAAAATTAAATTTACGTGAGGGATTTCATTCCTTTGAAAAGACTATCCAGGTTATGGATGATTTTGTATCAGGCCTTTCTGAGATGGGTAAGCAGTTTGCGGATTTTAAAACGCTCTTTGAGAAAGTTCAGGATTCCACACTTAAAATTGCGGAAACAGTGCGGGCGATTGAAGATATTTCAGAATTAACAAACCTTCTTTCAATAAACGCCGCTATTGAAGCAGCCCGGGCAGGAGAATTCGGAAAAGGATTCAAAGTGGTTGCTACTGAAGTTAAAAAACTTGCTGAGAAGAGTACCGGGTTGACAAAAAATATTTCAGAGTATCTTGCTAATCTGGAAAAGAGTATTACTTCATCAAATTCCAGTCTTATAAAATATGATCAGGTTCGTCATTCTCTTAACAGTAAAGTTGCGGCAACCCGTGATGATCTGGATACAACGAAGACTTCACTTACTGAAATTGAACGGAACATGGGAATGACAGCGGAATCGCTGGATCATCAGAAAGAGGATCTTGATCTTATATCCACTTCTGTTGAAAAGCTGGGCAGATCTATGACTCTCCTTAACGCAACGTCCAATCATATTATAAATAATATTGACTCCCAGAATGATGTCATAGATAAAATAAAAGGGAAAGGGAGCAGGTTTTATAACATGACAGAGGAACAGACACTTCTTTCTGCCGAACTAAACTTTTCAAAAGGCGAGGGCTCTCTTCTCTATGCGGGGCATGATATCGCGTATCCACCATGGGTTTATGTTGAAAAAGGAAAATCGGCGGGTATTAGTATAGATATGTTGAAAAAGATAAATAAAACACTCAATGCTACTTTAAAATTTATTCCACAGCAGTTTGAAGTGCTTATTGATAAACTGATTAACAAGGAAATTCAAATAATTCTTAATGTTGGGTGGCCAAACGATTTTCTGAAAAGTAAACCGGTTATTGAAACAGATCCGTACGCGGTTTTTGAACCAGTTGCTTTTATTCATCAAACAGGAACAGCAGACAGGCCCGAATACGAGCCTGGATTTATTAATGGGAAACGGGTGGCGATTCAGAGAGGATCCTACGCTGCAGAAGCAATTGAAGCGTATTCCTGTAATATAGTGTTTGTTGAAAATGATATTGAGGGGATTGCAAAACTTATCTGGAAACAGGTGGATGCCATTGTTACTGAAAAGGAAGTTGGTACATATTTATCAAATAAATACTTTCAGAATGAAATTGTTGCGGTAACAAGTCCCTATAAAAGACTTGATGTTGTAATGGTTCTGAATGAGACGGAAAGAGAACTGCGGGATCGGATAAATGGCATTATTTCTTTGATGGACTGAGCATACCCTTAAACTACTTGTTTCTATTCTTTCAATTTGGTAAAGTTTCATACTCTTTCACCAAAGGAAAAAAAGATGAAAAGAATTGCAATATTTGATACTACACTTCGTGACGGCACACAGGGAACCGGTATCAATTTTACCTTAAAAGATAAACTGGATATTTCAGTCCGGCTTGACAGTATCGGGGTTGATTATATTGAGGGTGGGTTTCCCCTTGCTTCTAAACGTGAAGCAGCTTATTTCAAGGAAATACAGTCCTTAAATTTAAAGAATTCAAAAGTTGCTTCATTCGGATCTACCAGGAAAGTGAACGTTAAAGTTGAAGAGGATAAATATATTAACGCGATTCTCCGGGCGGAGACTCCGGTAGTTGTTGTTGTCGGAAAGAGCTGGACACGACATGTACTGGAAGTAATACAAACTGATCCGGAAGAAAATCTGGCAATGATTTATGAGTCGATAGAGTTTTTAAAAAAGCACGGCAGGGAAGTTATTCTTGATCCCGAGCATTTTTTTGACGGATATAAGGAAGATGCTGATTATGCATTGAAAGTGTTGAAAACCGGAACTGAAGCCGGAGCGGATGTTATTACTCTCTGCGATACGAACGGGGGAACACTGCCTATGGATATTGAA
>CAYSXD010000150.1:0-6007 GCA_964434925.1 uncultured Spirochaetaceae bacterium | reverse complement strand
CACTGAGAGTAGGGTTTAATTCCCTGTAAAAGTCATTTCTTGACGCTTTCTTCTGGCGTGCACCCGATACCTGAATATCTGCAAGGTTGAAAGTCAATCCAAGCATTTCCACAATAGGAACATAACTGGTATCGACAATGCTCAGACGTTTGTCAGATTTGTTTTTATAACGCTGATTAATACTATGAAAAGCTTTATCCATAATCTTATCGGCAATCTTTTGATAGCCAAGGTCCAGGGTTGTATGTACTATATATCCGTCTTTATTTATATTTACCGCGCCATAAAGCATATCATTCAGTTTGATTCGCACATATTCACTAAAATAGGGCGCCTTGCTGTTATTATCAAAATAAGCACTGGCAATATTTGATCTGGTGTAGTTATAACTGTCCCAGTATTGCTGAAAAGAAAAATCCGCCTGTTTACGTGTCGCATAGCCAAGTCTTACCATCTGATTAAGTACATCAATTTGTCTTGCTTTTGCTCTGTCAGGATGGTTGATTGGAGAATAAAATGCGGGGCTCGCCAACTGGATAACAAGAATTGCCGCTTCAGCGAGCGTAATATCCTTCGCAGGGTGGCCGAAATAAAATTCTGAAGCGGCTTCAACACCGTACGCATTATGACCGAAATACATCTCATTCATATAGCGCTGCAGGATTTCATACTTGGACATGGTACGTTCAAACTGAAATGAGTACCATAGTTCTTTTAATTTTCTTTTTATTGTAATATCTTTTCTATTCGCGTAATGCTTTCCTGCAACCTGTTGTGTCAGTGTGCTTCCTCCTGAAGAATATCCGGAAGAAGATCCCAGTTTGCTTAAAAGTATATGCCAGGCAGCTCGAAAGGTACCCCTAAAACTAAATCCATAGTGTTTGAAAAAATTATCATCTTCTCTGGTTATGAGGGCGTAAATAAGTGTTTTCGGAAGGTCCTGTATTGGAACTATATCCCGCTTTTCATTTGAAAAAATTTCCGTAATCAATTCCCCGTTTCGATCAAGGACTTGAGTCGGAAGAGCGGGTTTATACTCGCTTAAGTCATCACGAACATTTGTATTCTTAGATGTGGACAGAAAAAAACCAATTCCAACACCAATACCCACTGAAGAGATAAAAGTAAAGAGGAACATAAATATGATGAAAGCTTTGTGTTTTCCAGAATAAACCATAATAGGCATACAGTATGAATAGGATGGATTTTTGTCAAGTGATTGTTATAATACAGGTGATTAAAAAGAAGGCCGATTCAAAAGAATCGGCCTGAATATGCCGGTGTAGTGTATAGTAAACTGGGAGGGGAACTATATCTCTACCCCCGACATATTTACTATCGGTGTCTTTACATAAAAGTTAATTCTCTTTGATGAAAATATCAAGAAAAAGTGAAAGTTTGTACTTTTTTTCTTTTAATACGGTAAATTTCTTACTTAATGTGTAATCTCCAACTGTTATTAGAACTACATGCTCTCCGGGGGATATTTCCCTTTTTTCACCGGGAATGATCTTTATTTTTTGGCCGTCCAGGTAGAGGCTGAATTCCTTCGGAAAATCAAACTGAACGGTGGGATTATATGCCTTCAGGGTAATATCAAGTTTCGTGTTACGACCGGCGTTTATGGCAAAGTTTGAAATATGTTCCTGATAAAAATCAGAATTAATTTTTAACTGGTGAATACCGGGTGTAAGCATTATTTCTTTGTTATCATAAACAATACTCTTGTTGTCAATGTGAATTGAGTAATTCCCCTTCTTCCCTTTATCCAGGATATGGAGGGTGAGTGATCCCTTTTGCATGATGATACTTTTAACGGTCAGTCTAAATTGCTCGTTTAAAAGAAAAGAGGGGATTCCCTTCATAACCGGTTCAATTTTAAGTATAATGGGAAAATGTTCTGTTGAAATAAGCCGATTCAGTATATATGTCCCGGGGGAGGGTGAAACGGAGAAACTTTTTGCTACCGGTATATTCAGGTACATTTTTTTTACCGTAGGAAGAACCCTGAAAAGTATTTTTTTACCGGTATACCGTGTGGTTGTTAATGATAGGCGGGGTGATATATCGCTATACATTGTCAGAGCGAAACTGTCACGGTAATTATTAAATTCGGCGGGGAGGGTAAAGATCAACTCAACTCCTTCAATAAAAGGGCTGGAATCAATCTTAACACCAACAAGATCATTGAGATGAAAAGAAATTTCTTTTGCGAGATTTAAATTCACAGAGGTAAAATAAGTGTTGTTTCCTCTAATAGATACTCCGGAAACAGGTAATGCAATGAGTAGGACTACTGCTATACTAATAAAAAATCTTTTCATTATTGTTTATCCGGCATCATAAGTAAAGGATCCTGTGGTTTTCCCCTTTCTCTGATTTCAAAATGAAGGTGAGGACCGGTGGACATCCCCGTTGTCCCAACTTCTCCTATTATCATACCCGATCTTACCTCCTGATGCAATGTCACAAAAATCTTTTTTAAATGGCAATATTTGGTTTCAAAGCCGGATTCATGGAGAATGAGTATATAATTACCACATATAGCATTTTTTCCAGTGTTCTCTATACGACCGCCCCTGGCGGCAAAGACTTCTGTTCCTTCAGGTGCTGCAATATCAATTCCTTCGTGAAATTCGTTTTTCCCGGTAAGTGGCTGTTTACGGGGGCCAAAATAAGAGGTAATAACACCTTTCGGTAGAGGAAAGCGGAACATGACGCCAAGAAAGAAAGAACGTTCAACATTATGAAATTTCTTTCCGGGAAGAAAGTAAAAGGTGTTTGTTTCAGGGTAATTGATGGTGATCTGCTGTACTCCTTCCGGTATTTTCCGCCATGAGGATATAATATACTCAAGATCTGTTTTGGGGTTTTTATTGATAAATATTCCTGGTAGGTTCGGTAATAGCAATTCTTTCCCCGGCTGGAAATCTTCCGGTCTTTCCAGACGGTTAAGTGTGACGAGTGCTTCATATGAAATGTTGAGACTGGCAGAAATCGTAAAAATCGAATCTCCTTTTTTAGTTATATAACGGTAGATTAAAAGAGTTGGGAGCTTACTTCCCTTTTCCTTGTCCATGTAATAATGGTCTATATCCATGGTAAGCTGTTTAAAAAAGATATCACTTCTATTTAATTTTTTTATTAACGGATATGTATTGTCTGCCAGAACTGAACCGGTAACACATAAAACTAACAGAATAACAGAGAGTATATCCCTTTTTTCAGGATGCATTTTTTGATTTTTTTATAAAGAGCATCCATCCGGCAAGAAAAAGGAATACGATAAGAGAACCGGCACCGATAAAATAGTGTTTTGAGTGAAGGAGGATGAGAAAAAGATATATATACCCTAAAAAAAGTATACTGCCGGTAATTTTTATAAGTGGTTTTTTTAAGAAAAGAAATGGTGATCGGCCATGCTGTTTTTCTCTATGCACTTTTTTACTAATTGTTCGTACAACAAGTATGAGTATACCGGAAATAAGGAGTATGCCCACTAAACGTGAATAAATCACTTTAAAATGTACAGCGCTATACCATAGTGGATAGAAAATGAGGGCATTTACTCCCAGAATCAATATAAGTAATGCCACCACTTTTAAAAAACCCATCAGGATATTTTTATATCCGATAATAATTGTGCAAAATGTATTATTCCGGTTGATCAATTTTTTTCTCCAGTTTTACTCTTGCTGTCTGCCATATCTTGAAATCTTTAGGAATGTTCAGTTCTGTCGCCAGATTTTCCAGCTGTCTGAGGCACTGTATTAATTCTACGGGTATATTCAATGATTCAAAAATAAGGGCACCCCTCTTGAATGTGTAGTAGGCTTCTTTCGGAGAGCCTGCCTTCTTTTGTATTATACCTTTTGCGTACAGGTCTTTTGCGATACCATAACTGTTTTCAGTACGTTTATCAAATTCAAGAGCTTTCTCAATAAAAACAAGCGCGTCACTATATTGTTTATGTTTTGAATAAAGAGAGGAGAGGACATAATTATCTGAAGCTAATTCCTTGAATTTGTTATTCTTTTTATTAAGCTTTATAGAGCGGAGCAGATATTTTTCGGCTTCCTGATAGTTGTCAAGCCTTTTATAGGCAACTCCAATATTATGAAGAAGTATAGCCGAGTCTTTCGATTTTTTAGGATTACTGACATCACCGAATGCTTTCTTAAAAAGGTTTAAAGCAGCGGCGTAGTCCTCTTTTGCCAGATAAATTTCTCCCTGATTATTTTTACATCGTATGAGTAATTTCGGATCATTGTAAACTTTTGCTATTTCCATTGCTTTTCCGTAGTACCGTTCCGCGCTTTTTGTTTTTCCCGCGGCAAGATAAGTGTTGCCAATTGAATTATAGGATTCAATAATTCCTCTGTCATTATCAATGAGTATATTCTGTTTCAAGGCGAGGAAAAAGAAATCGAGCGCCTGATCATACTCCGCTTCATCATAATGATGTGAACCAAAAGTCGCATACCCGGCGGCCCTGTTTTTTTTATCTACGACCTCTCCCTGTTTAAGTTTTCCTGTGCTGGAGCAACCGGAAAAAATAATAATTAGAGCTGTAAAGCCAATAGAGAGAACATAGACTGTTTTTCTCATTAAAATTCCTCCTCTCTATAACCGCGGAAAGTTGTCGGCTGTTTTACTTCGCCCGGTATTCCTCCTTTCAGGAGAGGATTATTGCGTAAAGCATCAAGAACATCTTTTCCTTTCTGCAGGGCTTCCCTGCTGCCTTCGAGAAGTTCGGAAATCTGGGGCCGACGGTTGTTAATATATCCGGTAAACGTTTGCAGTTCATCTGTTGTCATCTTTACCCCTGACAGAATCCCGTTTATCTGATTATACAGTTCAAAATTATCGTTAAGAAGCCTTGAAATTGAACCTTTGGGGTCGAGAAGATGTGTTATCAGCCCTTTTGTATCTGTAAGGCCTTTACTGGTAGTCCTTAGGTTTGCAGTAATTCCTGATGTGTTGCCAAGGATAGTATTTATTTTTCCTGAAGCATCAGAGAGAATAGTATCTATTTGTGCGATAAGGGTATTTATTTTTTTAATAATATCGCCCACCGGACCTGAAGAATTCCCCTTTAAGGTATCATTTGTCGTAATAAGAAGTTCATTTAATGAAATAACCGCATTATTGGCATTTTTAAGGAGTGGTCCTATTTCATTTATTATATTGAGAATTGTATCATTGGTCGGGGGCTTGTTGACCAGCCCTTTGGCAACAAGATTTTTACCTTCATTAAAATCGAGTGAAGGTATGTATGAATTATCAGCAATGAGATCGTGTGATTTACCCGGATAAAAGCGTAAACCGCTGCCTCCAATACCTATGGGGCTTACTGAAAGTTCAAGTACTGAGTTTTT
The DNA here is from genome assembly GCA_964434925.1 of uncultured Spirochaetaceae bacterium. GTDB lineage: Bacteria > Spirochaetota > Spirochaetia > B11-G9 > B11-G9 > S145-15. The sequence continues at coordinate 629 of CAYSXD010000150.1, read as the reverse complement.
TGTTACTTTGCTGTAGTACGTATCAAAAATATGAAAATTCGCCTCTACCGTATTATCGGTATTGAGTTCTATTTTATCTACCGTACCGATTTTAAATCCCCTGAGCTTAAGCGGCATACCAACACTTAATCCGTTACCGGAAGCAAACTTACTGGTAAAATAATAGTCTTTTGAAAACCATCGCTGATTTATACCCATGAATATTATGATGGCAAGGACCATTACCAGGGCAATGAGGACGAATAATCCGGCAATCTGTTCCGCAAATCGTATATGAAATTTCATATTGCCTATATCCTATTTCATGTTTACCCGAGTGTCAAACAGATTTGGTATAATCCATAAGTAGAACATCTTCCAGTATTTCTCTGGCTTCGGGATTTTTACTCTGTAAAACATTTTCCATACCTGCAGAGTAAATAACTTTACCATCCTTCATTACAACAGCAAAATCAGCAAGACGTTTTGTCAGAGAAATATTTGAAAAATTTGCCACTATCGTTTCTTTTCCATTGTGAAGATTTATAATAAGTTTTTGCATTTTTGCCAACACCGCCGGATCGACCAGTATAAGCGGGTTGTCAAGATAGAGAAGTGTCGGCACTGTTACCAGAGCTCTTGCAAGAGAG
>CAYSXD010000149.1:0-6019 GCA_964434925.1 uncultured Spirochaetaceae bacterium | reverse complement strand
ACAGGATTTTCATATTTCGTTCTCTTTGCATCTTGACCCCCTGGATTATTTTACCTATCATTTGATCAAAGGAGTATACAATGATTCGAAAAATTTTATTAGTTTTACTTATCTGTTCATTTGCTCTGCCAGTTTTTGCAGCTGGCAAAAAAGAGGAGCCAAAAACTGTCAATAAAGCTTCCAATAAAACTGCACTGGATCGCACTGTAAATGATCCGAGGCTGTTTCATCCGGGAAAACTCACTGTTGCGACAGGAGATCCGGTATATCCGCCATGGATGATGGACAATGACCCGTCCAATGGGAAAGGTTTTGAAAGTGCATTGGTATATGCACTGGCTGCCAAACTAGGGTTTGACAGGAGTGATGTAGTATGGGTTCGTCAGACCTTTGACCAGGGAATAGCACCGGGTAAAAAGCCATACGATTTTAATATCCAGCAATACTCAGTAACAGAGAAACGACGTAAATTTGTAGATTTCTCAATTGTTTACTATCAGCCGGAAAAAGCCGTAGTTTCCCTTCCTAAAAGTAATCTCTCCAAAGCCCGCACCTTTGCGGATTTAAGAAAAGCCAAATGGGGTGCTACTATTGGAACAGCCGATCTTGACTATATTGAGAATATTATAGGAGTAAAGGATGCGGCCGTCTTTAATGATCAGGCAGGAACCTTTCAGGCTCTGCTTGGCGGTCAGATTGATGCTACGGTAATTTCACTTCCAACAGCGTTATATGCTACTGCGGTACAGGTTCCGGAGGCAACAATTTCCGCTATTCTTCCATCAGATCCTCATGATAAAGGGTTTGGTCTGGTTTTTGAGAAAGGCAGCCCTCTTGTTGGCTGGATTAATGAAGGCCTTAAGGCAATTATTGCCGATGGTGTTGTTTCAGATCTTACAACTAAATATCTAATTGGTGATAAGAAAATCCCGGAGATTTCTGAGTGAATTTGAAGCGTCCCGCCCCCTCCAGGCGGGCGGGGCGTTCTCTACGGGTGAGAGATAAGTATATACCAACAATCATCAGTATTGCTACTGTCCTGGTTGTGGTATTTCTCATACGTGCAGTAGTTATTCATTCCAGCCAGTGGCCGAGGATTAAGGCACAATTTTTTGATCTGAATGCAATGATTGAAGTTTTTCCAAAAGTTCTGAGAGGCTTTGGGATTAATATGTCCGTATGGGGTATATCTCTCGTTGTAATTGCCCTCTGGGCACTGATGCTGGCAGTTTTCCGGGCTTTACAGGGTCCATGGTTTGCTCCCTTAAGGATTTTTGCAATAGTTTATATAGATCTTTTTCGGGGACTGCCGTCTCTGTTGCTTGTCTTGCTTTTCGGGTTTGGAATACCTGCTCTTCAGATTCCAGGGTTGCCACGGAGCAGCCTGTTCTGGGGTGCAACGGCAATGACAACGAGCTATTCCGCCTATGCAGCGGAGGTTTACCGCTCAGGCATTGATGCGGTACACAATGGTCAGGGCACTGCGGCAAAGGCTCTGGGGCTTTCACAGTGGCAATCACTCTTTTATTGTATACTGCCACAGGCTGTACGTAATGTTCTTCCTTCATTGTTAAATCTTGCAGTGGCACTTCAGAAAGACGTTGCTCTTTTGAGTGTATTAGGGATCAGGGATGCAGTAAGGGAAGCACAGATCTACACTGCCCGGACATTCAACTACTCGTCACTCATTACAGCGGCGCTGCTTTTTTTAGCGGCAACTATTCCAATGGCTCGTTTTACCGATTACATTACAAAAAAGGATCGGCAAAGACGGCTGCAGGGAATGATATAGATGTTTTGCATAGAAATTGAAAATCTGACAAAATATTACGGTAATAAACTTGTGCTGGATAATATCAGTCTGAATGTGTCAAATCATGAAGTTGTGTGCCTGATTGGTGCTTCCGGTTCCGGGAAATCCACTCTTTTGCGCTGCGTCAATGACCTGGTACCATTTGATGAAGGAGAGATTAAACTGGACGGAGTGTCCATCCATGACCCCCGGTTTAACAAGAATGAATTGTATAAAAGAATAGGTATTGTCTTTCAGTCATATAATCTGTTTCCTCACATGACAGTACTTGATAACATTACCCTTGCTCCCCGAAAGGTTCACCATACGGCAAAGATAAAAAGTGAAAGTTATGCAAAAGAACTCCTCTCACTCTTTGGTCTGGAGGATTTTGCGGGTTCATATCCCGAGCAGCTTTCCGGTGGACAACAGCAGAGGGTTGCCATTGTAAGAGCCATGGCTAATCATCCTGAAGTATTGATGCTTGATGAAGTTACAGCCGCGCTTGATCCCGAATTGATTGGGGATGTACTCTCCGTAATCAGAGATCTTAGAAAGCAGGGTATGACCATGCTTATTGTGACCCATGAAATGAGTTTTGCAAAAGATGTTGCCGACCGGGTTTGTTTTCTCGATGGAGGCCGTATTGTTGAAGAAGCTCCCCCGGATAAACTATTCTCAAAACCGGAAAAACCACGTACCAGACAATTCCTACAAAGAATAATAGAAGCCGGCCGATTGTAACACTATGTTACAGGTAGTCTCATTGATAAAGAAGAGATTAAGTTTTTAACTCAGGAAAGCTTTATTCTTCCCTGCAATGAGCGGGAGAGTGTTCTACTGTCAGCATACTCTATATCACCACCAACAGGGAGGCCGGAGGCGAGACGGGAAACGGTGATATCTGTTTCACCGAGCAGTTTAACCAGATACAAAGCCGTTGTGTCGCCTTCCACTGTAGGGTTGGTAGCAATGATAATTTCTCTGATTTCTGATTTTTCACCTGACGGAGTAATTCGCCTGATGAGCTGCCGTATGGTAAGGTCTTCCGGTCCGATTCCATCAAGGGGTGAGATGACTCCCTTCAGGACATGAAAAAGCCCATTATATTCATGGGTGGATTCAATTGTCTGCACATCCTGTGCATGTTCGACAACACATACGGTACTGCGGTCCCGGTTCGGGTTAGAACAGATGTCACACGGATCATGTTCCGTATAACTTCCACACACTGAGCATGTCTTTACACTTGCATGAAGACTGGTAAGCAAATCCGCCAGATTACTGGAAATATCAGGTTGAGCTTTAAGGAGATAATAAACAATTCTTCCTGCACTTTTTTTACCAATGCCGGGAAGTCTTGAAAAATCTTTTATCAGTTGTTCAAGGATTGTCACCCCTGGGCTCCGGGGAATCCCTGGGGTAGATTCATCCCGCCTGCAAGATTCTGCATCTCCGATGACAGTTTTCCTTTTATTTTACTGTTTGCACTGGTAAAGGCTGCAAGTATCAGATCCTCAAGCATTGTGATATCACCAGGATCGACAGCTTCCGGAGATATATGGACTTTTGTAACTTCCATTGCACCGTTAAGAGTAATGGTTACCATATCGCCGCCGGCAGAGCCAGTGGCAAGAATATTCTTCATCTTATCCTGCATTCCACCCATCTGTGATTGAAGTTCCTGAATATTTTTAAAAAGATCCATCGGATTCATTATTAATCTCCTTATACAATTTCGCCTCTGAAAACTTTTTTAACAATTTCAACTGAGTTATCAGTATTGCTTTGGGGTGTGGAATTATTCTGCTCTGATGATACCACAATTGCCATGTTTGTTCCGAGGGTATCTGAAACCTGTTTTTGTATCGTGGAAAGGTCGGATTTTACAAAATTGGCAGAATATGTGGAATTAAAGGTTAATGTCAGCGTACTGTCATCCAGTTTCCACAGAACAGCCTTTTCAAGCGCAGAGGCAAGTGCGAGTTTTTGTTTGCGGACAGAATTAATAATACTTCCAATCTGTTCGGGAGTAATAATTTTGTTCACTTCCTGTTCCCCGGTTAATTCCTCAAATATAGTATGTTCTGCCGGAGCCGTAATGCCGCTTTGTAATTGTTGTTTGATTTTCTCCAGTTCATTAAGAATCTCACCTGGAGTAATGTACTCCGCAATTGATGACATTCTGCTTAACGTTAACTCCAGCTCAAAATTGCGATTAAGTGTGTATTTAAGATTTCTATGCAGATTTAACAAAAGCTCAAGAATGTGCTCGATTTGTGAAACAGATAAAGCATCAATAACTTTTTGGGAAAATCTTTTTTTGTCAAATCCCAGAATTGATTCTTTATGAATGGAATGCTTTATAAAAAGTATGCTTCTAAAGTAGTTTGTTATATCCATAACAAACTGATCAATAGATATTCCACTCATCAGAATTTTGTGTGTTTCTTCCAGAACAGTTTTCCCGTTGCCTTCCGCAATATTTTTTGCCAGTGCATCAATAGTATCGAGTCCGATAATACCCAGTTTTTCACGAATACTGTTGAGGGTGATGTTCCCATCAGAAAACGATATCACCTGATCAAAGAGGGTATATGCGTCCCGCATGGAGCCTGTTGCCTCCCGGGCAATCCAGAGCAGGGCATCGTTTTCTGCTGTTATATGAAATTCCACCGCGGAAGCGGAAAGCAGTTCTTTGATCTTTTCAATTGAAAGAAGGCGAAAGTTAAACTGCTGGCATCGTGACCGGATGGTAGCCGGAACTTTGTGAATCTCGGTAGTTGCAAAAATAAAAACAATATAGGGAGGTGGTTCCTCGATAGTTTTGAGTAATGCGTTAAACGCGCTGTTACTCAACATATGCACTTCATCAATAATATAAACTTTGAACTTTGAACTATTTGGAGCGAACAATACTTCCTCTTTTATTGTCCGAATATCATTAACGGAAGTATTACTTGCTCCGTCAATTTCAATAACATCAAGTGAGATTCCCCTGGAAATTTCTTTGCAGCTTGAACATGTCCCACAGGGAGTGTCTGTTATTCCTTTCTCGCAGTTAAGTGACTTTGCCAAAATTCGGGCTGCTGATGTTTTGCCGACTCCACGGGGACCTGAAAAAAGATAAGCATGGGCAATCCTCTCTGATTGAAGAGCATTTCTTAATGTAGAGGTGACAAAATCCTGCCCTGCGAGTTCATCGAAAGTTCCCGGGCGTCTTTTTGTGGCTGTTACTTCATAGGCCATGGTAACTCCATTTATAAAAACCCCCTTTAGCTCCAGTCAAGCAATCTGCATCTCATCAATTAATCACTTACCGCTGCTACCTTCCGATCCTGACGGATTTGGGTGACAACCGATAGCACAGAGCCTGACCTTCACCACTAAAGGGGGAAAAGCGGAGAAGGGGGGATTCGAACCCCCGGAACCCGGTTAGGGTTCATACGCTTTCCAAGCGTACTCCTTCGGCCTCTCGGACACCTCTCCAAAAATTCCTATAACTTTCAGTACCTTCAGGCATGGTGTCTGAAGATTCCGAAACCGGGGTATTCGCCGGCGCAATGCATCGCGCATTGCTTCCGCTCATTAATAACCACGCTCATACCCGTTCGAATCCCGGCACTTTTCTTAAAGCAACTAAGCTCCTACGGAGAGAGAGGGATTCGAACCCTCGGAACTGACAAGCAGTTCAACGGCTTTCGAGGCCGCCCGATTCAACCACTCTCGCATCTCTCCAAACGGCAAACCGTTACACATACTTATACCCAAGAGGACTCGCCCTCCGGTCACCGGCGTCCTGCCGGTTTCCTGCGGGCCGCTTCGTTCGCTGCCGCGCACATCCATGTGCGCTTGTCCTCGCTGTTGCTCGGCGCTCACTCGATTCGAATCCTCAGCATTACTTGAATGCATAAAGATCCATTCCCATTGGAATAATGTCTTATACCCAAGAGGACTCGAACCTCCGACCTTTAGGTCCGCAACCTAACGCTCTATCCAGCTGAGCTATGGGTACACGTAAAAGAAACGGAGAGGGAGGGATTCGCCCTCCCTCTTCAGACATCGTGTCTGAAGCCTCCGGGACCGGGGGTATTCGCTGGCACAATTCATCCTGAATTGTTTCCGGCTTAACGCCGCGCTCATGCCCGTTCGAATCCCGGAATATCTCCTATCGGAGAGGGAGGGATTCGAACCCTCGGTACCGTTACCAGTACAACTCCTTAGCAG
>CAYSXD010000148.1:0-6058 GCA_964434925.1 uncultured Spirochaetaceae bacterium | reverse complement strand
AATTTTTTGCCCAGTAGTAGAGTGATCGTTTTACAAATGAAGCATTTCCTATTACCTGTATTTCAACATCAAAAACTCTTCCTTCTTTGTCTTTGGCTTTTATATCCAGAATACTTTCTTTCTCATCCAATCCTTCTTTTAAGTTGAAAGGGTTTAGTATTGTTAGATCTACTACAGGTTCAAATTCTGAGTCAAGAAGAATTGTGTTTACAAAATCTATAAGAATTGGTTTATTCTCTTCTAAACCAAGAAGAAAACGAACAAATATATCGGATGTAGGATTAACTATCCTTCTCATATAATTATGTTACTAAATATTAAACACCAAGGCAAGTAGTTAATTGTCTACAATTTAGCTATGCTTGGCAAAATATTGAGTGTAATAGAAAACACTTAGAGAACGGAGTTTTATAAAAGGCAAAAAGGTAGTATAAGAATTTTTAGATGGGTGTAAAAGATAGAGATGAGATTATGTTTGTTTTAGATTTTTTTTGTGGAATAATGGGGTTCCTATGTAATAATCCTTTTAGGTGAAGGAGACCCACTTCCGTGGGTCTGTACAGAAATGTGGAAGGATTTCTTCAGCCCCGAAGGGGAGCAGAGGAAACTTCCACAGGGACGCGAAAAATCGTGTCCCAGCCGGTGTTATAGTTTTATACATTCTGTGAGAGGGAATTTATTTCTTGCCTTCCAGCTGGACAGTAATAGTCGGAACGTCACAGACTTCGGGAGGGCCGAAATACTGAATAGCTCCGGGATAGATATAGTCGGACTTTATTGCCCACTCATCCCTCTTTTCTTTATATGTTTTAAACGGTCTGCCTTCAAGATCAACGAGGGCCTTTTTAATAACCGGTTTCATTTCACCGTGGCGTTTTTCCATGTTCATCATCATAGTCGCCGGGGTACCTGCGGCAATCCATTTATCGGCGCTTTTGGCTGTATTACGGATGGTCGAGATATAACCGGTAAGACCTGACTGAATAAGCACATAGGCGTTATATCCCAGTGAATAACAGTAATCGGCGTCAAAGTTGGAAGGAAATGCACATCTGCCTTCGTATCCGAAGAAGTGGTGCTGAGGGGAAAATGATCCTTTGAATTTACCTTCATTTTTAAGCTCGTTTACCCTTGATTCCACCATTTCAATGAGAAGTTTTTCCGTTTCAATTCTGGAGACCTGAACATTTCCGTGAGGGTCTCTGTCCATAAGAAGCTGACGCTGAATATTATCGGGTAGTGAAGAAAAAACGTATGATGAGTCTCTGGATAAATTTTTATTTATCCAACGTGCCTGTTCCTCAAAGGTGTTGAGAGTCCCATAATATTCCGCATGGTTTGCAAGGAGCGTATTAATCTCATCTATCAGTATTTTCATTTCAGGGATAAACTCTATTAAGCCTTCAGGGACAAGTACTATGCCATAATTATTTCCCAGTTCACTGCGTTTTACAACAATACTCAGTATATTATTTACTATTTCAGTAAGGGTTTGCTGTTCCTCTTCAACTTCTTCGGAAATAATAGCAATATTCGGATGGGTTTTTAGAGCACATTCCAGGCCTATATGTGACGCACTCCTGCCCATGAGTTTGATAAAATGCCAGTATTTTTTTGCGGAATTTGCGTCACGTTCAATGTTTCCAATGAGTTCGGAATATGTTTTTGTTGCCGTGTCAAAGCCAAAAGAAACTTCGATATATTCGTTTTTAAGATCTCCATCAATCGTCTTTGGTACTCCGATAACAGATATTCCTGTTTCTTTCTGCGTAAAGTATTCAGCGAGTACAGCAGCGTTCGTATTGGAATCATCTCCGCCTATTATAACAATTGACGAAACATCATGGAGTTTACAAACATCAGCGCAAATATCAAACTGTTCTTCACTTTCAAGTTTCGTTCTGCCTGATCCTATGATATCAAATCCACCGGTATTTCGGTATTTATCTATTATTTCGTCAGTAAATTCCAGCGTTTTATTATCCAGAATACCGGAAGGTCCTCCGAGGAAACCTATGAGTTTTGAATCCGAATGAGATCTTTTTATTGCATCAAAAAGTCCGCAGATGACATTATGTCCACCGGGAGCCTGTCCTCCTGAAAGAACAACCCCGATATTAATTGGTGATGGCGGAATGACATTTTTCCCCTGTTTTACTTCTATTAATGGAGCACCGTATGTTGAGGGAAAAAGTAATGCCAACTGTTCCGTATCAGATTTGGCATGTGTACGGGATCCTCTCTTTATTGACATATTGGAAATGGGCCCCTGAAGGACCGGAGGAAGTTTGGGTTTGTATTTATATCTTGCGATCTGAAGTGGTGAATAGTGCATATATTTCTCCTCTATTATTCATTATGTTTTTATACACCGGATGAGGCCGGAATATCAATAAAAGAAGTTCTTTTTATTGACCTGCATCCCGGATGACAGTACACTTGAAGAATGATGCACATAGAAAAATTAAAAAACAGCATTCAAAATTATCCCTGGGGTACTTCTGACTATATTCCTGATCTTCTGGGAATAAATAATAAAGATAATATACCCTTTGCCGAACTCTGGATGGGAACACACCCACGTGGGACCTCTTTTGTTCTTTCCAATTCAGAGGAGATCCCACTGAATAGGTATATAGAAAGTGCGCCGGAAAGTATACTTGGAAAACATACGGCAAAAGCATTTGGGAATACTCTCCCTTTCCTGTTTAAAGTACTTTCTGCCGCACGCCCATTATCTATCCAGGCCCATCCTGACAAAATACAGGCGGGAGAGGGGTTTCAACGGGAAAATAATCAGGGAATTCCTCTGGATGCACCCAATCGCACATATCGTGATACTCATCATAAGCCTGAAATTATTTGTGCGGTGACCCCTTTTACCGCTATGTGCGGGTTCAGATTACCGGGTGATATTGATTCCCTTTTTACTGAATCGGGGAGTAAAACATATAAGAAATATTTACAGGAATTTCTTATCTCCGGGGGGGGTAATACCATAGCTGATTTTTTTACTGCATATCTCAATTTAGATGAATCAGCACTTTCCTCTCTTGTTAGAGAAGTAGTTTTCCGGGCACAGGAGAAGAAGAGCCTGGAAACTCATTTGCTTGTTGATTTTTACCAGCACTATGGTGTGGATCCCGGAGTTCTTGCACCTTTCTTTCTTAATATTTTTACCCTGAAACCGGGAGAGGCGTTGTTTCAGGGTCCGGGTATTCTTCACGCGTATGTTGAAGGTACGGGAATAGAACTCATGGCTAATTCCGACAATGTCCTGAGGGGAGGAATGACGCCAAAGTATAAAAATAAAGAAGAGCTTTTAAAGATCCTTACCTTTACAGATAAAAAACAGCAAATACTGGATGGAGAAGAAGAACAGCCCTGTGTTTATTGTTACAACACTCCAGCGGAAGAATTTATATTAAAAAGACTGCTTTTAAAAGATAATTGTACTGTTTCCATGAATGAGAGAGGATCCGTTGAAATTATAATCTGTATTAAAGGTAGTGGAACCTTTCGGTCAGCAGATCAGGTTGTTTCTTTTACCAGAGGTGACAGTTTTATGATTCCCGCAGACATACCTTCCTACACAATGCGTGGTTCAGGTGAGTGCTTTATAGCATCTGTTCCTGAGTAATGGCGGATAGAGTGTGAAAATATGGATAGATTCTGATTCCTGTCCGGTAAGAATTAGAGAAATAATTGTTCGTGCTGCCGCAAGGACCGGTATTCCTGCTGAATTTGTTGCCAACAGAGAAATACCCGGTGTTGAAACGGAGGTTTGCTGTCTAACGGTTGTTGAGAAAGGTGAAGGGGTAGCGGACAGATATATTGTTGATCATTGTGTATCAGGAGATCTTGCAGTAACGAGAGATATTCCCCTTGCAGCGGACCTTTCAGAGAAAGGAATCCTTGTTCTGGATGACCGCGGGGGTATTATTGACAGGAATAATGCGCGAGAACGCCTGTCTGTACGTAATGCGATGACTGAATTACGAAGTTACGGCATCCAGTCTGAAAAAACAAAACCCATGACCAGACGGGATCTGCAACAGTTCGCCAATGCTTTTGATCAGCATCTGAGACGGTGGATCAATAAAAGTATAAAGTAAGTTGAAATATTTTATCGTTCGTGTCATAGTTAGAGAAGAGGGGATTATGAATAATAAACTAAGTACGGGTATTATTTTTACTGCTATTCTTATTTTGACAATTACTTCATGTTCAATAAATAAAATAGCGGTGCACCTGGTAGCTGACGCACTGTCAGGAAGTGGAAGCAGTACCGTTTTTACCGGAGATGATGATCCCGAACTTATTGCTGCAGCCCTGCCGTTTGCATTAAAAATGTACGAAAGTCTCCTTCAGTCGGATCCCCGAAATGATAATCTTCTCCTGACAACCGCCTCAGGATATATTTCATATGCAAATGCTTTTCTCCAGTCTCCCGCTGAACTTATGGGCTACGAACAGAAAGCGAAAAAAGATTTAATGCTTAATAGTGCGGTCGGTCTGTATCGAAGAGGTTCCGGGTATGCTTCCAGAGCGATTGAAGTAAGACACCCCGGGTTTTCAGATAAAATGAATAAAGGAGACTGGGCCGGAGCAATGAAAGATGTTTCAGTTAAGGATGTTTCCCTCCTCTACTGGAAAGCTGCGGCTGTTCTGGGAGAGTTTTCCATTGACACGTTTAGCCCAGAATTGATGTTGCGTGTACCCACCGGTGTTGCCTACCTTGCAAAGGCCCTTTCTCTTGACCCGAAGTATAAAAGAGGATCAATTCATGATCTTCTTATTTCTGTTTTTGCCTCCATGCCCAATTCTCTCATATATCGTGCGGATGACCTCAAACGGGAATTTTCCGTGTATAAACTGTTTAAATCTTACTATGCGGAGAAGGGAAGGGATTTTGACAGTCTTTCCAACAGGGAAAAGGCAACATTTCATTTAGAGCGTGCTGTTCTTCTTTCGAAGGGGTTGAAAGCCTCTCCCTTTGTCTCATACGCAACGTCAGTATGCGTAAAAGAACAGAATTACAAACAGTTTAAGGAGCTTTTGGATAAAGCCCTCTCAATTAATATTGAGAGCAACCCTGATGACCGTCTTGTTAATGTTATTGCACAACGGAAAGCACGCTGGTACCTGGATCACCGGGATAATTTTTTTATTCTTCCCTGAATAATAAGGAGTGTCTATGAAAATAACAGAAAAAAAACTGTTTTTTATTCTTCTGATTTTAATAGCAGCATCTCAGTTGTATGCTTTAACTCTTAAAGTAGGAAGTGTAGCTCCCCGGAATTCTCCATGGGATAAAGCTCTTACAAACATAAGCGGCAGGTGGAAAGAGATTTCCGGAGGTAAAGTATCTTTAATAATTTATCCCGGAGGAATTGCAGGGGCGGAAGGTGATATGCTGCGAAAAGTAAAGTTTGGGGCCCTTGACGGTGCAGTCCTTTCTTCCATGGGGCTGAATAAAATATCACCGGACCTCCTGATTCTCACTATGCCTCTTGTTATAAAAAATAAACCGGAGCTTGACTACGTCATGGCAAAAATAGAACCTACATATGAGAAAATAATGGCGGCAAAGAAATTTAAACTGATTGGATGGACAATGGCAGGGTGGATGAAAGTTTTTTCCCGCCGTCCGGTTGCCTATCCAAAAGATCTGATGGATCAGAAACTGGGTTTTACTTCCGGTGAGGAGGTACTTACCCAGTTGTTGAGGGACCTTGGGTTTCATGTTGTCCCATCAGATTCGATAGACTGGCTTTCCAGCCTGCAGAGCGGAAGAGTTGATGCTCTTTTAATATCTCCTTTAATTGCGGCCGCCTATCAGGTATTTCCAATTGCGGATAATATGCTCGATTATCCTCTTTCTCCTCTTCTTGGTGCCATAGTATTAAGTGACAGATCATGGAAAAAAATTCCATCCAAATATCATAAGGAGTTTCTTGAAGTTGTCACAGATGAGGTGAAAAAACTTGATGTATCAAGTAGTGAACTTGAAAAAAAGGCTTTTCAGCTCCTTTTAAGCCACGGCCTGCATGTTACA
>CAYSXD010000147.1:3631-6079 GCA_964434925.1 uncultured Spirochaetaceae bacterium | reverse complement strand
TCGTCCGAATCAAAGGCTTTACGCATGTCACGGCCTTTAAGATCCGGGTTCATATAGTTTTTAGTTTCTATTTTTAAGGTTTTAATAGGCTCGAAATTCTTAATTTCTATTCTATCAATCGCTTTCTTCATGATCGAGGCATATTGCTCTCAATAATTATTTATTTTCAATCCTTCTTTTAGCATTAATTATTGCCTGATGAAGTTTTTCTTCCAGGAGTTCTTTCGATGGCATATTTGTCAAATATTCGGCTACATGAATGCCGCTTTTGCCCAGCTCCAGTAATTCAATCTGCTCATGTTTCTTACACCCCTCCCGTAAAAAGAGGTGAACCGTTAAGAATAATACCAATCCTGGCACCACCTTCGGAAGCATCTCTCAATTTACTTATAAGGTGAAGGAGAAATAAAAGTGAACCGTCAGAAACCCTGGGTAAGCCGGGACCAAAACGACCATCAAAGCCTTTTAGCTTATTTTCATCCTTTACAGATTGTTCTATCTTCTTCCAGTCCACACCAAAAGGGGGATTGGAGAGCATGTAGTCAAATCTATTGGAATAGAGCTGGTCAGCAGAGAGAGTGTTACCCAATTTTATATTCGATACATCCTGCCCTTTAATAAGCATATCCGCCTTACAGATTGCATAACTTTCCGGATTAAGTTCCTGGCCAAAAGCCCTCATTACTGCTTTAGGGTTAAGTTCATGAACATATTCCATACCGGAAGATAAAAAAACACCAGTTCCGGCAGTCGGATCATAAATAGTTCTAATAATTCCCGGCCTGGTTAAGGCATCATCGTCTTCTATAAAGACAAGGGAAGTTGTCAGGCGAACAATATCCCTGGGAGTAAAATGCTCTCCTGCAGTTTCATTGGAACCTTCTGCAAAACGCCGGATCAGCTCTTCAAAGACCAGTCCCATTTCATGGTTGGATATTACCTTTGGGCTTAGATCAGTCTGACGGACCTTCTGAACCACCTTATACAAGAGATTTGCATCGTTAAGCTGCCCGATAAACTCTGTAAAGTTGAAGTATTCAAATATCTCTCTTGCGTCGCTGGAAAAACCCTGAATATATGACTCCAGGTTGTCCTTTATTCCTGATTCACCCAGTTTGGAAAGATCCATTTTAGATATGTTGAAAAATGACAACCCACCGGTAGCCCGTAAAATCAGCGTTTCTTCTGCTTCTTCCGGCAGCTTCATCTTTTTTATATTCTTATATTCTGCCAGAACTGTTTCTTTGCTGTCTTCCAAAACACATTCAAGACGGCGCAGGAGTGTAAAGGGCAGGATAATGCGACCGTATTGGCTTTGTTATGAAGTCCCCACGTAGTAAATCGGCTAATCATAAAGACCAGATGTAGGCTGCCTGATTGTTTGTTGATTGTGCCATTTGCTGTTTCTCCAATCTCCGGACAATTATTAAATATTATGTATACTCTGCCGGGATTAACATTATGCTGCAGGATTATTGTGCAACTTAGTGTTTTTAACCTGTTTATTGTATACCATATCTGATTTTGATAAAGCAATTTTTCTTCTATCTTGAAATGAGCGGTGTTAATATAAAGGCAGGGGACAGATTAGACTAAATATATAAACCCTAAGGGTAAAACCAATTTGCATCGACAGCGTATTTAACACAAAGTCGTTCAATATGTGAACGGTTCAGCTTTCTCTTACCGTTAAGGATCTCATTGATTACTGTCCTGGAAGCCACATCTGTCATATCAGTTTGCTTATGGTTATTCTTTTCCATGAGCCATCCCATCATCTCTTCCGGAGATACTGCCGGAAACTTAACGTTATCATCTTCATACGCTTCGATTGCACCTATAAGAATATCCAATACGGGATGAAGGGAATCATCACCGGCTTCCACTCTCTCAGCAATCTCACGGGATTCTTCAATTATTTCATGAAGGTGTATATCATCCTGAATGTGTAGAGCATTTGCAAACTCGACTACTTCTTTAGTTAAAGTCATTATCTCCCTCCACAATATTTCTTAGTATAATCAGCATGGGTTAAGAACTCATTGATATATATAACCTGTGCCTGGTAAATTATCTGAACGATAAGGCGGTAGTGATTGCCTTTAATATTAAAGCAAGTCTGTTTGTTACCCTGTCCCACCAGATCAGCTGTCGGAAAAGTCTGTCGCAGTTCAGCAAGATTTGCTGCAGTACAACGCTTCATCAGTAAGTACCAGTCCAGCACAGAAGCACGGGAATCAGCATATGTTATGCCATACTCCACTAAGGTTTTCTTTGCAATGATTCTCAAAACTACTCCCTTATAGAAAAGTCGCATATTGCGACATATATGTCAAGGTGGGATATGCATGTGACCAGTGAGACAGATATTAATGTTTCAATTCTGGTCTTAAATCTTGAGAAACTATGTGCAAAGGAACTTGAAGGAATTAAGAATAAATACAGGAT
>CAYSXD010000147.1:1192-3531 GCA_964434925.1 uncultured Spirochaetaceae bacterium | reverse complement strand
CTATTTATGCTGATAAAAAATAGACCGCAGGTACCTTTTTGACTCAAATGAAGGGCAGATAGTCGCGATACTCTCGGTACCGCCGATAATAAGGGATCCATCGGATTTCAGTACTTTTGAAATCCGGTTAAAAAGGGATTTCTTTTTCTCTTCCGGAAAATAGATAGCCACATTCCGGCAAAAAATAATATCAAACATACCAAGACGACTAAAATCTTCCATTAAGTTTAATTTTTTAAAAATCGCCATAGACCGTATCTCGTCATCTATTTTCCATCTGTCATTCTCTTTGTTAAAGTATCTGTTTAATTTATCAGGAGGCAGCCCTCTCTCAATCTCTATCCAGTTAAAATAACCGTAACTGGCCTTTGTTATGGCATCGTCCGATATGTCCGTTCCCAGAATGGTTACATTGTGCTTCGTAATGTCACCTAATAATTCTTTTAGAACTATACCGATGCTATAGACCTCCTGACCGGTTGAGCATGCGGCACTCCATATTTTTAAAGTTAGCGGAAATTTGTTTATGTCGGCTTCAGGAACTCTGCGGTCAATTAAATCCGGAATAATTTTATGCTGCAGAAGGTCAAATGGCGCCCGGTCCCGGAAAAAAAGTGTTTCGTTTGTTGTAATTGCATCCAGCAGCTGTTGTTCAAGTTTTTTTGAGATATCGGAACGTATTTTCCTATAAAGATCGGTAAAATTATCTGTACCGGTATCCCTCATCATGGTGACCAACCTGGTCTCAAGAAGATACCCCTTACTTGAATCCAGATGAATTCCTGAAATATCACTGATATACTTTGAGAATAAAGAAAGCTCTGCCGAAGTAACTTTAACTAATGCCACCTATCTTTCCACCTGCTACACTGACTTTACAATTGCTTCAGCTATCATATCCAAAGGTACTACCAGATCGGCAACACCCGCTTTAACCACTTCCATTGGCATTCCATAAACAACAGAACTTTTTTCATCCTGAGCTATAGTAATACCTCCGTGTCTTCTGATAAGTCTCATTCCTGTTGTTCCGTCACTACCCATACCAGTCATAACCACCGCGGTAATTCTTCCGGGAAAATGGGAAACCACGGATCTGAACATATAATCAACAGCAGGTTTACAGTTATTCTCCGGAGGGTCGTCTGTTATTCGTAAAAGATGATCTTTCCCGCCAGCCGAAGCAGCAATCTTCATTTGTTTTCCCCCGGGTGCGATATATGCTGTTCCTGAAACAAGTTTCTCTCCCTCTTCCGCCTCTTTGACCGTCATTTTACATTTTGCATCAAGACTCCTGGCTAAAGACCGGGTAAACAGGGGAGGCATATGCTGAACTATAAGAATGGGGATCCCAATTTCTGCTGGTATTTTGGGCAGCATTTCTGCCAGAGCAGCAGGACCGCCTGTTGAAACGCCAATAACAACTATCTGGGGCTTCTTTAAAAACGGCATCTTACGTATATAGGCTCCAAGATCAGGCAGGGATGCCGGAGTATAGGCAGCCGGTTTGTTTCCTGCTACTGTTGTTTTACTGAGAACAGCATCCTGGATAGAAACAGGTGCCGGTTTTTTCTCATTTTTATATTTCTGTTTCCATATATTTTTCTTTTCCCACGCGTTTATAATGGGAGACAAGGTTTCTTTTATTACCGCTCTGTTTTCTGCGGCTGTTCCACTTTCCGGTTTTGTAATAAAGTCGAACGCACCAAGCTGGAGAGCCTTTATAGTCATATCTCCGCCTTTAACTGTTTGCGCGCTTAATACAATAACACCAACATCAATCTTTTCTCTCTTTATTACTTCCAGTACTTCAATACCATTCATTTCCGGCATTTCAATATCAAGAGTAATAAAATCCGGCTGAAGATCTTTTATCCGCATAAGAGCAATTTTTCCGTTCCCGGCTTTGCCAACCACTTCCATTCCGGGAATTTCCTCCAGAGCGTCACTGATTATTTTTCTAAATACTATTGTATCATCTACAACTATTACTCTCATCTGGTTTATTCTCTCTTCTCATCGGAAATATCAAGAACCGCTTTTATATTCAGCAGTGCTATAAGCTGCTGATCGGATTGATAGACACTATCAATATATCCTTCTCGTGTACCATGCATTGAGGCAGGGGCGGATGTCAAAAATTTTCTGTCAATATCAATGACATCCGAAATAGAATCTATCAATAATCCTACAAGTTCACCATCCCACCCGACAATAATAATCCTGCTAAGTTCTGAAATTACACTTTCAACTAATCCCAGCTTTCTGCTTAGATTAATGACGGTAACTATCTTTCCTCTGAGATTAATAATACCCATAATATATTTTTCCGCGTTGTG
>CAYSXD010000147.1:0-1092 GCA_964434925.1 uncultured Spirochaetaceae bacterium | reverse complement strand
ACAGTGGAATTCTGAGCCGTACGTTCCGAAGCGTCCTGTACCGCCTCGGATGCCTGTCCCATATTCTGTGAGATATCCTTCGTAGTAACCGACTGTTCCTCTACCGCCGCCGCTATCGTCGTTACGTAATCGTTAACATTTTGGATAATTTCAGTAATCTTTTTAATGTCCACAATCGAATTATTGGTAGAAGTCTGAATCCCGTCTATTTTATTTCTTATATCCTCAGTAGCACCTGCTGTTTGTTTCGCGAGATCCTTTATTTCACTGGCTACTACGGCAAAGCCCTTACCGGCTGCTCCCGCTCTGGCGGCTTCTATAGTCGCGTTTAATGCAAGAAGGTTTGTTTGATCGGAAATACTTGTTATGGTTTCCGTGACCTTGCCTATCTCATTTGCAGATTCACCAAGCGCGTCCATTAGTGCTGTTACCTGTTTCGACTGATCAACTGCCTGCTCGGTTACACTTCTTGCACTCTCCGTGTTCTGGGCAATCTGGGTAATTGTTGCAGTCATTTCCTCTGTGGCGGAAGCAACAGAGTTAAGGTTTGTGGATGACTGTTCCATTCCGGCAGCTACCGATGTCGCGTTCGCGTTTAACTCTTCCGACGCGGCCGCTACCGTTCCGGCCTTCTCGGTTGTCATTTTTGTACCCTTAGCCATCTCTTCCGATATTGAAAGAAGTTCTGTTGATGCAGCGGCAAGAGAACCCATTCCTGTATTCATCTCTCCCATCATACCGGTCAGAGAGCCCTGCATTTCAGACAGGGCTTTAGAAAGCATACCTATCTCATCCTTACGGTTAGTATACTTGCTGTCAAGCTTAACCGTTAAATCTTTGGAAGCTATTGTATTTGCAAACTCAACACCAACTTTGAGAGGAGTAGTAATACTGCGGCTGAAAAATATGGTTACAACAATAACAATAATAAAAATTACAATAGATGCAAGTATGATAAAAAGTATAATCTGGTTAACGGGTTTATCGATCTCGGCCTTTCCTATTTCAGCGACAATGGCCCAGGTCGCATCTCCGACAGATATTTTATCCCAGGATGAAAAAACGCGTCTGCCGTTAAAATCTGTAATTATC